>NZ_JACNAC010000004.1:0-211754 GCF_017349775.1 Pseudomonas sp. GW460-12-10-14-TSB1 | reverse complement strand
TAGACATGAGCCTGATCCAAGAAAAATTCGCTTCCCTGTTCTCCAACTACGAAGTGACCACTCAGCCACGTCCCGATGGCGGCATCCTGCTGACGCTGCGCAACAGTGAAGGTAAACAGCTCAAGCGCTCGATCTCTTATGCACAGTTGCATGCGGGCGATCAGCTGTCGTGGGTGATCAGTGCGTTGCGTCGCGACTTGGCCGAGCAGGCCAGCGAATTGCCGCAGATTTCCCTGCTGCAAAGCCAGAACCGTTTTGCCCTGCCGACGTATCACTCGGTTTAAATCCGCACCGCTGTGGATTCGCGGTGACAACGGATATATGACGGATAGCCCCACCAATATGGATAGCCCCATTCAGGCCGTGCCAGCCTTGCGCTGACACGGCCTGATTGGTTTCAGAAACTCCGCGGATCGATATCGGCAAAGCTCGCCACATTCGCATGCCCCGCCAGTTCCCCACCTTCGCGCACCAGGCCGCAGGTGGCCAGGCCGGCGGACTGGGCCGCATCCAGCTCCTGGACGATATCGGACAGAAAGAGAATCTGTTCAGGCGCACAGCCGATGGCCTGGGTAATGCGCTGGTAAGACTGCATCTCCCGTTTCGGCCCCGAGGTGGTGTCGAAAAAACCGCTGAACAGCGGCGTCAGGTCCCCGGCAATGGAACGACCGAAAATCAGCTTCTGCGCCTGGATCGAGCCCGACGAATAGACGTACAACCGGTAACCAGACTGATGCCAGTGCTGCAACGCCGCCACCGCATCCGGGTAGACATGGCCCTTGAGCTGCCCGGCCCGGTACCCCTGCTCCCAGACCATGCCTTGCAACGCCTTGAGTGACGTGGCCTTGCGATCTTCCGCGATCCAGCCCAGCAGAATCTCGATCACCCGCTCGACATCCGCCGCCGGCTCGCCGCTTGCCTCGCGCACCGCCTGCAACTGCTCGGCGACATCGGCCCGGGTGGCGTGCTTGCGCACGAAGTCCGGCAGTTGCTGCACCGCGTAGGGGAACAGCACCTCGAAGACAAAACTCACCGCGCTGGTGGTGCCTTCGATGTCGGTGAGAATGGCCTTGATCGGCATCCGCTCAATCCTCCAGAAGCGGGAACTGGCTGGCGATATCGGAACCGGTGAAGTTGGCGACCCAACCTTCTGGGTTATTGAACATGCGGATCGCCACCAGGTACGGGTTCTCGCCCATGTCGAACCAGTGCGCGGTACCGGCCGGCACCGAAAGCAGGTCGTTCTTCTCGCACAGCACGGCGTACACGTAGTCGCCGATGTGCAGATTGAACAGACCGCGACCGGCGACGAAAAAGCGCACCTCGTCCTCGGCATGCCGGTGCTCATCGAGGAACTTGGCGCGCAGCTCGGCCTTCTGCGGGTGATCGCTGTTCAGGCTGATCACATCGACGGTGATGTAGCCACGTTCGGTCATCAGGCGGTCGATCTGTTCCTGATAGGCGCCTATCACTTCCTCCTGGCTGGCGCCCGGCTGGATCCTGGTGGCGGCTTGCCAGCGATCGAAACGCACGCCCTGCTCGGCCAGGGTCGCGGCGATGTCGTCGAAATGGGTCAGCACCTTGTTCGGCAGGTCCGGGCTGGATACGTGGTAAACGGACAGGCTGCTCATCTTGGCAATTCCTCGTTATCGGCAATGCCCTCCGGCTTTTTCCAGGCCGGTCAGGCAGTGCATGTCATCAGGCGGTGGCTACTTCAGTCGAAGAAAGCCTTAACGGTTTAACAGGGCGCGAGTCTTCAACTCACACTCGAACAGGAACTCGAAGGCCTCGATCTGGCGCTGTGCGTCACTCATGCTCGCGCCCCAGGTGTAAAGGCCATGACCGCGAATCAGGTAGCCGACGCAATCGGCATGGGCGTCGAGCCAGGGCTGGACCTTGGTCGCCAGCCGGGCGATGTCCTGATCGTTGTCGAAAATCGGCACCCGCAGCCGTGACTCGTGGCTGGAAATGCCGGCAAAGGCCTTTTGCAGCTCGTAACCCTCGAATTCGATGAAGTCCTCGGCGGTCAGACGCGACAGCACCGTGGCATTCACCGAATGGGTATGCAGCACAGCACCAATCTGCGGATTCCAGCTGTACAACTGGGTGTGCAGCAAGGTTTCGGCCGACGGCTTTTTGCCCGGTTCCAGGCCGTTGCCCGCTAGGTCGGTGACCAGCACATCATCCAGGCCCAACTGGCCTTTGTGCTTGCCAGAAACCGTGAGCAATAGCGCGCTCGGCGACAGGCGTGCGGAATAGTTGCTGCTGGTGGCCGGCGACCAGCCGCGGGCATACAGAAAGCGCCCGACCTCGATGATTTCCTGCGCCAGCTGTTCGCGGCTAAGGCTCATGGCCTCTCCTCTTGCATACGTGTGGCAATGATAACGGCTGCCGCCAGCGCTGCGAGGCTTGCAATACTAAAGGTCAATGTCGCGCCCAGGGCGTTCCAGCTGTAGCCGGAATACAGCGCGCCCAACGCACCGCCGGTGCCGGCCAGGGCCGCGTACAGGGCCTGGCCCTGGCCCTGCTGGCGGTCACCGAAGCTGCGTTGCACGAAATGAATGGCCGCGGCATGAAAGCTGCCGAAAGTCGCGGCATGCAGCACCTGGGCAAACAACAGCAGCCACAGATGTTCGGCAAAGGCGCCCAGCAGCAGCCAGCGCAGGGCCGCCAGCAGGAAACTCGCCAGCAGCACCCGGCGCACCGAAAACCGCGAGAGAATCCAGCTCATCGCCAGGAACATCAAGACTTCGGCGACCACCCCCAGCGCCCACAACAAGCCGATCAAGCCGCGGCTGTAACCCAGGTGTTCCAGGTGCAGGGTCAGGAAGGTGTAGTAAGGGCCGTGGCTCATTTGCATCAGCGCCACACAGGCATAGAAGGCCAGGACGCCGGGGCTACGCAGCTGGCCAAGAAAGCCCCCGGCGGCCAAGCGACTGCCCTGGGCCGCAGGCTGGGCATTGGGCACCCAGGCGCTGCTGAGCACGATGCCGGCCATGATCAGCACCAGCGCCGCCGGGTAGATGTCCAGGCTCAACCACTCGAACAGCCGCCCCAACGCCACCACCGTCAGGATGAAACCGATCGAGCCCCACAGGCGGATCTGGCTGTAGCGGGCGGTCTGGCCTTGCAGGTGCGCCAGGGTGATCACTTCGAACTGCGGCAGTACCGCATGCCAGAAGAACGCATGCAGGGCCATGACCATCGCCAGCCAGGCGTAGCTCTTGCTGACAAAAATCAGCGAAAAGCTCAGCAGCGTGCAGATCGCGCCAAAACGCACAATGGCCAGGCGCCGGCCGGTGTAGTCGCCGAGCCAGCCCCAGATGTTCGGCGCCACGCAGCGCATGAGCATGGGAATCGCCACCAGCTCGCCGATGCGCGCGCTGGAAAACCCCAGGTGATCGAAGTACAGCGCCAGAAAAGGCGCGGTCGAACCCAGCAAGGCGAAATAGAACAGATAGAAACTGGAGAGCCGCCAGTACGGGAGCGCCGCCACGGCCGTCAGACCGTGGCGACTGGCAGAGACGCCATTACAACTGGCCCAGCACCGGCGTGCTGACGCGCACGTCGGCGTTCTGGCCACGATGACGCAGCAGGTGATCCATCAGCACGATGGCCATCATGGCTTCGGCGATCGGCGTGGCGCGGATGCCGACGCATGGGTCGTGACGGCCCTTGGTGATGACGTCCACCGGGTTGCCATCGACGTCGATCGAACGGCCCGGGGTGGTGATGCTGGAGGTTGGCTTGAGCGCCAGGTGCGCGACGATCGGCTGGCCGGAGGAAATCCCGCCAAGGATGCCGCCGGCGTTGTTGCTGAGGAAGCCTTGCGGGGTCAGCTCGTCGCGATGCTCGGTGCCACGCTGGGCGACGCTGGCGAAACCGGCGCCGATTTCCACGCCCTTGACCGCGTTGATGCTCATCAGCGCGTGGGCCAGTTCGGCGTCCAGGCGGTCGAAGATCGGCTCGCCCAGGCCCGGCATCACACCCTCGGCGACCACGGTGATCTTCGCCCCCACCGAGTCCTGATCGCGACGCAGCTGGTCCATGTAGGCTTCCAGCTCCGGCACCTTGTCCGGGTCGGGGCTGAAGAAGGCGTTGTCTTCCACCGAATCCCAGGTCTTGAACGGGATTTCGATCGGGCCCAGCTGGCTCATGTAGCCACGCACCAGGATGCCCTGGCTGGCCAGGTACTTCTTGGCGATGGCCCCAGCCGCCACGCGCATGGCGGTTTCCCGCGCCGAGCTGCGACCGCCGCCGCGATAATCGCGGATGCCGTATTTGTGGTGGTAGGTGTAATCGGCGTGGGCCGGGCGGAACAGATCCTTGATCGCCGAGTAGTCCTTGGACTTCTGGTCGGTGTTGCGGATCAACAGGCCGATGGAGCAGCCGGTGGTCTTGCCTTCGAACACGCCGGAGAGGATTTCGACTTCATCGGCTTCCTGGCGCTGGGTGGTATGGCGGCTGGTGCCGGGCTTGCGCCGGTCCAGGTCGCGCTGCAGATCGTCCAGCGACAGCTCAAGACCCGGTGGGCAGCCGTCGACAATGGCGACCAACGCCGGTCCATGGCTTTCGCCCGCGGTGGTGACAGTGAACAGCTTGCCGTAGGTATTGCCGGACATGCGGGACGCTCCATGAAGTCAGCCGAAATAACTCAATCTGGATTACTGAGCGCGCCAGTATACGCAGGCTACCCAACTAGTTCATCCTCGAACCTTATCCGTGCCCGGAAGTCCAACCGGCACCTTCTCCATGATGGCGTGATAATGCTGCGAGTTCTTCTCTTGAGCCTTACCCTGTTCACCGGCCTGGTCCAGGCGGCCGTGTTGCAACGTCCCATCAGCCTGGACACTGGCAATGGCGAGTTATACGGCTCGCTGCTGTTGCCCAAGTCCGACGCCCCAGTGCCGGTGGTGCTGATCGTCTCCGGCTCCGGCCCCACCGACCGCGATGGCAACAACCCCGACGGCGGGCGCAACGACAGCCTCAAGCGCCTGGCCTGGGTGCTGGCCAAACACAACATCGCCAGCGTGCGCTACGACAAGCGCGGCGTGGCCGCCAGCCTTGCCGCCACCCCGGACGAACGCAACCTGACCCTCGACGCCTATGTCGCCGACGCCGTGGCCTGGGGCAAAAAACTCAAGAGCGACCCGCGCCTGGGCCCATTGATCATGCTCGGCCACAGCGAAGGCGCGCTGATCGCCACCCTGGCGGCGCCCCAGGTCGATGCGGCGGCGGTGATTTCCATCTCCGGCACCGCCCGCCCGGTGGACCAGGTGCTGCGCCAGCAACTGAGCTATCGCCTGCCGGCGCCGCTGATGCTGCGCAGCAACGAACTGCTCGACAGCCTCAAGGCCGGCCGGGTCGACACCGACGTGCCGCCGCCACTTGAAGTGATCTTCCGCCCCAGCGTGCAGCCGTACCTGATCACCCTGTTCAAGCAAGACCCGGCCGCCGCCTTCGCCCGCCTGAAAATGCCGGCGCTGATCGTCCAGGGCAGCAACGATATCCAGGTCGGCGTCGGCGACGCGCAGATGCTCAAGGCCGCCAAGCCGGACGCCCAGCTGGCGCTGATCGAGGGCATGAACCATGTCCTGCGCATCGTGCCCAACGACGTCAAGCGGCAACTGGCCTCCTACAAGGACCCGCAACTGCCCCTGGCCTCGGAACTCGGCAGCCGCATCATCGGTTTTATTGACGGACTTCACGCCCGTTGACGCGTTTTCCCCTCCAGTCCTGAAAAAAACGGCCGATAAGCCTTTGCCGGCCGTTCACTTGCCGTCGGCAAGCAGCGCTTGGACAGGATCTCGCCGTTATGACCGATACCCAGAACCCTCCCGAAACCGAGGTTGAAAACCCCGCTCCCGAAGCCGTGGCGTTGCCGTGGGCGGACGTCCATGCCGAGCATCACCGGATGCTTCGCCTGGCCCCGCTGCAAACCGATCGCGCCACCGGCGGACGGCCTTTGCGCTTTATCGAGTTCGGTTACGCCGAGCGCAGCAACAAGGAGCGCAGCCTGTTGCGCATGAGCCTCCAGCTGCCGGGCCAACGGGTGCGCAAGGAGCAGAACCATCTGGATGTCTGGGTCGACCACACGACTCGTCGGGTACGCTTCGAACCGGAAAACCTGCAGATCGAGCCGGCGAACCGCGGCATCGGCCGCTTTCTGCTGGCGCAGGGCGCGAGCTGGGCGCAGAAGAAATGGCCGCACTACCGCGTGGACGGTTTCGAACTGGCGAACAAGGATGCGCTGAACGAGGCCACGCGCCTGCGGCGCGACCATTTCCTGCGGGTCCAGGGCTTCGATGTGGTTTACGCCGATGCCCAGCATCTCAAGGGCAGCGTCAAGGATGTGCAGGTCGGTGAACTGCTGGTCAACTGGAACACCGAAAAACTGCAATTCGTCGAGATCCTCGAAGCCGCGCAGATGCTGCAGCAGGCCGAGCAGAACCTCGAAGAACAGGAAGTCAAACTGCGCAAGCACGAAGAAAAGGTCGCCAAGTACAAGCGCGAAGACACCGGACTGCGCTTTACCATCACCTGCCTGGTGGCATTTGCGGTGTTCCAGGCCGGGTTGCTGATCTGGATCGCGACCCACCGCTGACAACAAAAAGCCCGCCGATTGGCGGGCTTTTTTCTGGTGCTTCGCTTGCGGCTCAGACCCGAGAGCTGAACAGCGCCTGGTGCTGCCGGCACTGCTCGGCGGTGAGCATGAACACGCCATGGCCGCCGCGCTCGAAGTCCAGCCAGGCGAAGTCGACTTCCGGGTACAGGGCCTCGACGTGAACCTGGCTGTTGCCGACCTCGACGATCAACAGGCCCTTCTCGGTCAAATGATCCGCCGCCTCGGCCAGCATGCGCCGTACCAGGTTCAGGCCATCGTCGCCACAGGCCAGGCCCAGCTCCGGTTCATGCTGGTACTCCTCAGGCATGTCGGCGAAGTCCTCGGCATCCACATAGGGCGGGTTCGACACGATCAGGTCGAAACGCTGGCCCGGCAACCCCTCGAAACCGTCGCCCTGCACCGTGAACACCCGCTCATCGACGCCATGGCGCTCGATGTTCTGGTTCGCCACCTCGAGGGCTTCGAACGACAGGTCGGCCAGCACCACTTCCGCATGGCGGAACTCGTAGGCGCAGGCAATGCCGATGCAGCCGGAACCGGTGCACAGGTCGAGAATCCGCGCAGGCTCGGCGCCCAGCCAGGGCTCGAAACGTTTTTCGATCAGCTCGCCGATCGGCGAACGCGGGATCAGCACCCGCTCGTCGACAATGAACGACAGGCCGCAGAACCAGGCCTCGCCCAGCAGGTAGGCGGTCGGCACGCGCTCTTCGATGCGACGCTTGAGCAGACGTTGCAGGTTGACCAGTTCGTCGTCTTCCAGCGCGCAGTCCAGATAGCTGTCGGCGATTTCCCACGGCAGGTGCAAGGCGCCCAGTACCAATTGGCGGGCTTCGTCCCAGGCGTTGTCGGTCCCATGGCCGAAAAACAGATCCTCCCCATGAAAGCGGCTGACAGCCCAACGGATGTGGTCGCGCAGGGTGCGCAGGCGGGAAGTGATCACGGGACAGACTCCTGAAAAAACGACTGGCGATTCTAACAGCCAAAACGTCTGAGGACGACGCATGAAAAATCTGAGTCTACGGGGCGTCCAGGCGCTTTTCCCCACATTCGGCCCGATTCCCCATACCCCTTGACAGGGCTGTAGGCCAGCAACCACGCACCTTACGTTAGTAGCGATTCACAGAAGCGCTCCGCCAGAGGACAATGTCGCAAAAGCCCCACTCACAGGAGCCCCAGAATGTCCGTTCCAAAGACGATGTTTCAACTCAGCGGTCGTGGTTATGCAGCGGCTAATTTGAGCCACGCGACCCTTGTGATCATCGACGCCCAGAAAGAGTACCTCAGCGGTCCGCTGGCCCTGTCCGGCATGGACGCCGCGGTCGCCAACATCAAGCAACTGGTCGCTGCCGCCCGCTCCGCCGGCCGCCCGGTTGTGCACGTGCGCCACCTCGGCACCGTCGGCGGTCTGTTCGACCCCCAGGGCGAGCGCGGTGAATTCATCCCCGGCCTCGAACCCCAGGGCGACGAGACCATCATCGGCAAGCTGCTGCCGAGCGCCTTCCATGGCACCGAGCTGGAAAAGCGCCTGCAGGACCTGGGTTCCCTGGACCTGATCGTCTGCGGTTTCATGAGCCACTCCAGTGTCAGCACCACCGTGCGCGCGGCGAAGAACCTGGGCTTTCGCTGCACCCTGGTGGAAGACGCCTGCGCCACCCGCGACCTGCCCTACAAGGGCGGCATCCTCAGCGCCGAGCACGTGCAGCAGACCGAAATGGCCATCATGGCGGACAACTTCGCCACCCTCGCCCTGACCAAAGATCTGATCTGATCGCCCCGCAATGAGCGGTCCACGGGCCGCTCATCCGTAAAAGCCTCTCATTTGCCGTAATTGCCTTAGCCTCAGGAACCACCCGGTCATCTTTCGGTCGAAGGGCCGATACCCATTGAGGAAGGTCGGAATGAAGATATCCGATGGTTTTGACGCACGTCGTCTGCGGCCCAAAGGCCCGCGGAACTGGCGTTTGCGCCTGGGCGCGGGATTTTCCGCGTTGCTGGCGACCTTCGGTGTGCTGCTGGCGATGGCCGGGGCCGCCAGCCTGTTGGGGCGCCCTCCGGCGCTGGGCGAATTGAATGCAAGTCCGGCAGGTTCCGCGGTGATTCTAGCGGTCGGTCTGTTACTGCTGTATGTCGGCGTCTGGCTGTGGCGTCGCTGCCGGCGCCGCATGCGCCAGCCGCAAACCCTGAACATGGCTCCACACCTGATGAAGAAACATGACTGAATCGACGGCCACACGTTTTGTCCCGCCCCTCTCCCCTCGAGTTGGGTAAACTGCTCGGTCTTCGCGGAGGCTGACATGCAAGACGACGATTTTTCCCTATTCAAAAGCGCGATCCAAGGCGTCAAGCCGATCAAGCACGATCGCGCCGAAACCGGCAAACCCAAGGCTGACCGGGCGCAGATCGCCAAGCTGCGCCAGGCTGCCAGCGTGCGCACCGAAACCACTGCCGTCGACGGGCTGTCCGATCAGTTCGTGATCGACGTCGGCCCGGAAGACGAGTTGATGTGGGCCCGCGACGGGGTTCAGGAAAGCCAGATGCGCAAGCTCAAGGTCGGCCAGATCCCTTTCGAGGGCAGCCTCGACCTGCACGGCATGAATGTGGAAAAGGC
This sequence comes from Pseudomonas sp. GW460-12-10-14-TSB1, assembly GCF_017349775.1. Lineage (NCBI taxonomy): Bacteria > Pseudomonadati > Pseudomonadota > Gammaproteobacteria > Pseudomonadales > Pseudomonadaceae > Pseudomonas > Pseudomonas sp. GW460-12-10-14-TSB1. The sequence goes on along the minus strand of NZ_JACNAC010000004.1, from coordinate 202,521 downwards.
CCGGGAAACCCTCTGGGCGTTCCTCGCCGAAGCCACCAGGTTCGAGATCCGCTGCGTGCGCGTCACCCACGGCAAGGCCGTGCGCCTGGACGGCAAGCGGCCGATGATCAAGAGCCACGTCAACACCTGGCTGCGCCAGCATCCGCAGGTGCTCGGCTTCACCTCGTGCCAGGCCAAGCACGGCGGCGCCGGCGCGGTCTACGTGATGCTCAAACGCACCATGATGGAAGGCCGCGACGAGTAAAGCCGCTTCGTCGCGCTTGCAGCGTCGAGTCCGCCACCGTACCCTTGCCCTTTGCGTAAAATCCCACAGGTAGTTTCATGTCCCTGGAACAGAATTACACGGCGATCCTCGGCCAATTGGGCGAAGACGTCTCCCGCGAGGGCCTGCTCGACACGCCAAAACGTGCCGCCAAAGCCATGCAGTACCTCTGCCGCGGTTATGAACAAACGCTGGAAGAAGTCACCAACGGTGCCTTGTTCAGCTCCGATAACAGCGAAATGGTGCTGGTCAAGGACATCGAGCTCTACTCGCTGTGCGAGCACCACCTGCTGCCTTTCATCGGCAAGGCTCACGTCGCTTACATTCCGAGCGGCAAGGTGCTGGGCCTGTCGAAAGTCGCGCGCATCGTCGACATGTACGCGCGTCGCCTGCAGATCCAGGAAAACCTCAGCCGCCAGATCGCCGACGCAGTCCAGCAAGTGACCGGCGCCCTGGGCGTCGCGGTGGTGATCGAGGCCAAGCACATGTGCATGATGATGCGCGGTGTGGAGAAGCAGAACTCGTCGATGATCACCTCGGTGATGCTGGGCGAATTCCGCGAAAACGCGGCGACCCGCAGCGAGTTTCTTAGCCTGATCAAGTAAACGGCTGCCCGAAAGAACCGGCGTTCATCGCCGGTTTTTTTTCGCCTGGCAAAAATCAGGTAAGCTGCCGCCCCTTCTTTCATGGGCAAGAGGCAATATCGTGATCGTCAAAGCGCTTCGAGTCGGCCTGGGCCAGCTCATCATCTTCATCGACTTCATCACCCGCCCACGCAAGCAGCAGCGCCCCGCCGCCGCTCAAGCCCAGGTCGAACAGGCCGCCAAGGGCCTGACCCTGTATCAGTTCCACGCCTGCCCCTTCTGCGTGAAAACCCGCCGCACCCTGCACCGCCTGAACGTTCCGGTGGCCCTGCGTGACGCGAAAAACAACGAGCAGGACCGCCAGACCCTGCTGGAACAAGGCGGCAAGATCAAGGTGCCGTGCCTGCGTATCGAAGAAAACGGCCAGACCACCTGGATGTACGAGTCCAAGGTGATCATCAATTATCTGGACAAGCGTTTTGCGACAGCCTGAATGGTGGGTGGCGTTCTGAAGGACGTCATCGCGGGCAAGCCTGGCTCCTACAGGTTTGCGACCGATTTTCTGTAGGAGCGAGGCTTGCCCGCGATAGCGCCAGAACAGCCCCCACAAGAGCCAGACCATAAAAAACCGACCCAAGGGTCGGTTTTTTTGTTTCCCGTAGAGGCTCAGTCGAGCATCCCGACATGCCGTGGATGGCTTTCCACCCGCTGCATCCAGGCCTGGATGCCCGGGTAGCGCGCCAGATCGAAGCCACCTTCATGGGCGACATGGGTGTAGGCATAGAGCGCGATATCGGCAATCGAATACTGCTCGCCCACCAGATACGGCGTGCGCGCCAGCTGGTGCTCCATCACGTCCAACGCCTTGTAACCACGCTTTTGCAGCTTCTCGTATTCGTGAAGGCGCTCTTGCGGCATCCCCAGATAAAGCTGGATGAACCGTGCCACGGCAATGTACGGCTCATGGCTGTATTGCTCGAAAAACTGCCATTGCAGCACTTGCGTGCGTAAACGCGGCTCGCTCGGCAGGAATTCGCTGCCATCGGCGAGAAAGTTGAGAATCGCGTTCGACTCCCACAGGCAGGTGCCGTCTTCCAGCTCCAGCACCGGGATCTTGCCGTTGGGGTTCTTCGCCAGAAACGCCTCGGTCTGCGTATCCCCGCTCAAGATGTCCACGGCATGCCACTCGTAAGGCTGGCCCAGCAGATTGAGCATCAGCTTGACCTTGTAGCAGTTGCCGGACCGGTAATCCCCATAAACCTTGTACATGGCCCTCTCCTCTCAGGCTGCCTGTGCAGCCTGTGCTTGACGTACCACGGTGGCCAGCCGCTTGAGACCTTCGTCCAGACGCGCCGGATCGATATGACTGAAATTCAACCGCAGGTGACCTGGATTGCGGTCCGGCTCGGAGAAGAAGGGTTCGCCCGGCATGAATGCCACGTCCTGCTCCAGCGCCGCTTTCAGCAAAGTGCGGGTGTCCAGCGGCTGTTTCAAGGTCAACCAGAAAAACAGCCCGCCCTGGGGCACCTGCCAATCGGCCAGATCGCCGAAATGACGTTGCAGGGCCGCCTGAAAACCGTCGCGGCGAACCCGGTAGAAATCGCGCAACTCGCCCAGATGCTGCTGATACTGCTCGGTACCTATCCATTGCAGCGCCTGCCATTGGCCGACACGGTTGGTGTGCAGGTCCGCCGATTGCTTCAAGCGCAACAGATGGGGAAACAGGTCCGGGCTGGCGATCAGGTAACCGACCCGCAGCCCTGGCAGCAGCGTCTTCGACACGGTGCCGGTGTAGATCCAGCTGGCCTTGCGCAGGCGCCCGACGATGGGCATGGCGCTGCCACCGTCGAAAGTCAGCTCGCGGTAAGGCTCGTCTTCGATCAGGGTCACCCCGAACTCGTCGAGCAACGCCGCCACGGCATCGCGCTTGGCTTCGCTGTAGCGCACCGCCGAAGGATTCTGGAAGGTCGGGATCAGGTAGATGAACGCGGGACGATGCTGCTCCAGGCGGGCACGTAATTGCGCCAGATCCGGCCCATCGGCCTGAAGCGGCACGGTCAGGCAATCGGCGCCGAACAGCTGGAAGATCTGCAACGCCGCCAGGTAGGTCGGCGCTTCCAGCATGATCTCGGTGCCCTTGTCGATGTACAGCTTGGCCGCCAGATCGAGGGTCTGCTGGGAACCGCTGACCACCAGCACCTGGCTGGCCTCGCACGGCACACCCAGCACCCGGGCTTGTGCCGCCAGGGCCTCGCGCAGCTGTGGTTCGCCCTCGCTCATGCCGTATTGGCCCATGGACAACGGCATCGCCTGCCAATCGGTCTTCGGTAGCATCGCTTCGGCGGGCAGCCCTCCGGCGAACGACATCACTTCCGGACGCTGCGCGGCGGCAAGGATTTCACGGATCAGTGAGCTTTTAAGACGCGAAACACGTTCGGAGAAGGCCATGAGGGTCACCAGTAGCGAAGGCGGAGGAAAATACGTCAAACTGCTTGACCGAAATTACGCCGACTTTCGCAGATACGTCAATATGCTTGACCTTAAAAACCAGACCACGCAACAAGCCGCCATGGAAGCCTTCTTCTTTGGTTACCAGGCGTTCACCGCCAAGGCCGACGAAATGCTCGAGCGCCGCGGCCTGAGTCGCGTGCACCAGCGCATCGTGTTTTTCATCGCCCGCTACCCGGGGCTAAGCGTGAAAGAACTGCTCACGGCACTGGGCGTGAGCAAGCAGGCGCTGAACATTCCCCTGCGTCAATTGATGGAGATGCACCTGGTCAACAGCGTTGCCCCAGAGAGCGACAAGCGCAAACGCCTGCTGGAGCTGACGGAGGACGGCGCGCGCTTTGAACAATCGCTGCGGCGCGAGCAGGTAAAGCTGCTGCAACGGGTATTCGCCGAGGCCGGCGAGGCGGCGGTGGATGGCTGGCTGGCGGTAAACAAGGCCCTGGGCGAAAACCGCTGACACCACAGCCTGCGAGCGCGCAGCGGTCGTCAACCTGCATACCCGCTGCTTCTGCAAAACCGCGTCAGCCCCATTGCGACCGCTGCGCGCTCGATCGCGGGCCGCGCCAACGGCTACAGGCCATATAGCCTTTCTGGCGAACTTTTCGCACACAACCTAAAAAACATTATTTGCTTTCTTTGTATACAAAAGCATAATTCGCCACGTGCGAGTTCCTGACCCATAGGTCAATAAAAGCCCGCAAGCCTTACATGCCTCAAAGAGCCGCTGCCCACCCTCACGTGTCCGGCTCTGGAAAAAATAATAAAACTCTTGAGGAGTACTCGCTGTGGAAAGCCGCAAATCCGAAGCCCCTACGCTGGAACTCTCGCCGCCGCTGAACAGTGGCTGGCTGGAGCGCATCTTCAAACTCAGGTTGCATGGCACCACGGTGAAGACCGAGCTGATTGCCGGTCTGACGACCTTCATCACCATGGCCTACATCATCTTCGTCAACCCCAACATCATGGCCGACGCCGGCATCGACCACGGCGCGGCATTCGTCGCCACCTGCATCGCCGCCGCCCTGGGTTGCCTGTTGATGGGGCTGTACGCCAACTGGCCGGTAGGCCTGGCGCCCGGCATGGGGCTGAACGCCTTTTTCACCTACACCGTGGTCGGAACCATGGGCTACAACTGGGAAACCGCCCTCGGTGCGGTATTCGTGTCCGGCGTGCTGTTCATGTTCCTGACCTTCTCGCGGATCCGCGAATGGCTGCTCAACAGCATTCCGGCCAGCCTGCGCTTCGCCATGGGCGCCGGTGTGGGCCTGTTCCTCGGGCTGATCGGCTTGAAGACCGCGGGCATCGTGGTCGATAGCCCGGCGACCCTGATCAAGCTCGGCTCCCTGCGCGAACCCGGCCCGCTGCTGGCGGCGATCTGTTTCTTGATGATTGCCGTGCTCAGTTATCACCGGGTGTTCGGCGCGATCCTCATCAGCATCATCACCGTGACCCTGGCCGGCTGGGGCCTGGGCCTGGTGCACTACGAGGGCATCATGTCGGCCCCGCCGAGCCTGGCACCGACCTGGATGGCCATGGACGTCGCCGGGGTATTCAATGTCAGCATGATCAGCGTGGTGCTAGCCTTCCTCTTCGTGCACATGTTCGATACCGCCGGCACCCTGATGGGCGTGGCCCAGCGCGCCGGCCTGGTCAACCCCGACGGCAAGATCGAGAACCTCTCCCGCGCCCTGAAGGCGGACAGCGCCTCCAGCGTCTTCGGTGCGGTGGTCGGTGTTCCACCCGTCACCAGCTACGTGGAAAGTGCCGCGGGTGTCGCCGCGGGTGGTCGGACTGGTCTTACCGCAGTGACCGTAGGTGTGCTATTTATCGCAGCCATGTTTTTCGCTCCGCTGGCTGGCATGATCCCCGCTTATGCCACCGCCGGTGCACTGATTTATGTGGCGATGCTGATGATGGGCGGCATGGCCCACATCGATTGGGAAGAGGCCACCGACAGCATCCCGGCGATCGTCACCGCAATCATGATGCCGCTGACCTTCTCGGTCGCCGACGGTATCGCCCTGGGTTTCATCACCTACGTGGCCTTGAAGGCCGGGACGGGCAAGTACAAGGAAATCTCCATCAGCCTGTGGGTGCTGTGCGCGATCTTTATCGCCAAGTTCATTTTCTTGTAGGCACATCGGTTTCAAACGGCCTCACCCCGTCGGGTGAGGCTTTTGCACATAAGGAGAAAGGCAATGAGCGTGGAAACCTGGCTGCTGTTCAGCGGCGCGGCACTGGTGGTGATCCTGATCCCAGGCCCGCTGTCCCTGCTGATGATCAGCAACAGTCTGAATTACGGTTTGCGCCGGTCCTACCCGGCGTTTCTCGGCGGCGTGTTTGCCTCGATCTGTTTGTTGAGTGCCTCGGCCCTGGGCCTGGGCGCCCTGCTGCTGGCTTCGGAGCAGCTGTTCAGTGCCCTGAAAATCGTCGGTGCGCTGTACCTGTTCTATCTCGCCTGGCAAAGCTGGCAGCAATCGCGGCAGCCCTCCCTCGGCGCCGAAGTGCCCGAGGCCGCACCGAAACCGCGCTTTCGCGCACTGTTCGGGCGCGCTTTTGTGCTGGGCGCCAGCAACCCGAAAGACATTCTGTTCTTCGCCGCGTTTCTGCCGCAGTTTCTCAGCGCCGAACAACCTTTCCTGCCGCAGCTGCTGATCATGATCGTCACCTGGACCCTGCTCGACCTGCTGTGCAAGCTGGCTTACGGCCTGGGTGCCCATGGCGCGGCGCGCTACCTGCGCAGCGGCAAGGGCCAGAGCTGGTTCAACCGGGTCAGCGCCGGGCTGTTCAGCGGTGCCGGTGCCGCGTCGCTGTTGAGCCGCTGAAAGCATCGCGGGCAAGTCGGATCGCCGCCCGCTCGCTCCTACAGAAGCCAATTTTGTAAGAGCGAGGCTTGCCCGCGATGGCGTCCTCACCAACAGCACATTTCCAAGGACGAAAAAAAGCCCGCAGTGTGAGCGGGCGAAAGACCAAAGAAGCTATTTGCGCAGGCTTCGTGGGGGAAAGTCCTAGCTTCCTCTGTAGGTCGAATAGCTGTAGGGCGAGATCAGCAGCGGTACGTGGTAATGCTCCTGCTCGGCCGAGATGCCGAAACGCAGCACCACCACATCGAGAAACGCAGGCTCAGGCAGTTGTACGCCGCGAGCACGGTAGTAATCGCCGGCATGGAATTGCAGTTGGTAAACCCCGGTGCGGTAGTCATCGCCTTGCAGCAGCGGCGCATCGCAACGGCCATCGCTGTTGGTCAGGGCACTGGCGACCAGTTCCAGCTGCGTACCCTCGACCCGGTACAACTCGACCTTGATGGCGCTGCCTGGGCAGCCATGCGCGGCATCCAACACGTGTGTAGTCAAACGTCCCATTGATTCTGCGTGTCTGTGCGCGCTCACACGTCCAGACCTCGCGCCTCCTGAAGTCAGTTGATAAGGAGACCGCACCGTTTCGGAGCACGAAAGGATACGGCGAGGAATTTATTAAGACACTTTTCAAAAAAATTGTACACAATAAAAATCACCCATTTCCGGGTACTTCTGCCAAGCCTCCGTGTTCCCTTGATCAGCGGCTACACCATGAGAGCAGAAGACTTTCCATCCATTAGCTGACCAACCAGGCAGGTTTCTTGCAGTACCCATGCATGAGCACAATCGATGAAAAATGCAAAAAATCGGGCTTACAAACTGATTTAAAAGTTGTATACAATCAGTCCATCGCTGTGACGCCAGCCTGCCTTTCCCCCTCAGGCCCCGCCACGCCACCGTTATCACGATAAGAAGGAAGACTGCAGTGAGCGCTGACTACCCACGCGACCTGATCGGTTACGGCTCCAACCCTCCTCACCCTCACTGGCCGGGCAATGCCCGCATCGCCCTGTCGTTCGTGCTCAATTACGAAGAAGGCGGCGAGCGCAATATCCTGCACGGCGACAAGGAGTCGGAAGCCTTCCTTTCGGAAATGGTCGCCGCCCAGCCCCTGCAGGGCGAGCGCAACATGAGCATGGAATCGCTGTACGAGTATGGCAGCCGTGCCGGTGTCTGGCGGATCCTCAAGCTGTTCAAGGAATTCGACATTCCGCTGACCATCTTCGCCGTCGCCATGGCCGCCCAGCGCCATCCGGACGTGATCCGCGCCATGGTCGAAGCCGGCCACGAGATCTGCAGCCACGGCTACCGCTGGATCGACTACCAGTACATGGACGAAGCCCAGGAACGCGAGCACATGCTCGAAGCGATCCGCATCCTCACCGAAATCACCGGTGAACGCCCGCTGGGCTGGTACACCGGTCGCACCGGCCCGAACACCCGGCGCCTGGTGATGGAAGAAGGCGGTTTCCTCTACGACTGCGATACCTACGACGACGACCTGCCCTACTGGGAAACCAACAACCCGACCGGCAAGGCGCACCTGGTGATCCCCTACACCCTGGACACCAACGACATGCGTTTCACCCAGGTCCAGGGCTTCAATAAGGGCGACGACTTCTACCAGTACCTCAAGGATGCGTTCGACGTGCTGTACGCCGAAGGCGCCGAGGCGCCGAAGATGCTGTCCATCGGCCTGCACTGCCGCCTGATCGGCCGCCCGGCGCGCCTGGCCGCCCTGAAGCGCTTTATCGAGTACGTCAAGGGTCACGATCAGGTCTGGTTCACTCGCCGCGTGGACATCGCCCGCCACTGGCAGCAAACCCATCCGTTTCCGGGGGCTGCGAAATGAGCACCTTCCAAACCCTGAAACCCTCGACCCTGAGCCGCGACGCCTTCGTCAAAGCCTTCGCCGATATCTACGAACATTCGCCATGGGTCGCCGAAAAGGCCTTCGACCTGGGCCAGGACGCATCGATCGACCGGATCGACACCCTGCACCAGCGCATGAGCGACATCCTGTTGAGCGCCGATCACCAGAGCCAGCTGGCCCTGATCAACGCTCACCCGGACCTGGCCGGCAAAGCCGCCGTCCAGGGGCAACTGACCGAAGCCAGCACCCATGAACAGGCTGGCGCCGGTATTCACCAATGCACGGCCGAAGAGTTCCAGCGCTTCACCGAGCTGAACGACGCCTACAAGGCCAAGTTCAAGTTTCCCTTCATCATGGCGGTAAAAGGCAGCAACCGGCATCAGATCCTCGCGGCGTTCGAAGCGCGCATCCACAACTCGGTGGACACCGAATTCCGGTGCGCGCTGGCGGAGATCAACAAGATCGCCCTGTTCCGACTACTGACTCTCTAGCAAGCCTGGCCCGAGTACGAAACGTACCCAGGGCCCTGCAAGCATCCCAAGCCACTCAATTAAAGGCAGACAAGAAGAATGAAAGCTTACGCCGTACCTTTCGAGAAGTTCGTCAACCTGGCCGACGCCCGCCTGGGCACCAAGATCATCTCGGTGACCGATGACTGGTTCGCTGACGCCAACCGTCTGTTCCAGCCGACCCCGGCCGTATGGAAGGAGGGCGTATTCGATGACAACGGCAAGTGGATGGACGGCTGGGAGTCGCGCCGCAAACGCTTCGAAGGCTACGACAGCGCCGTGATCCGCCTGGGCGTGCCTGGCCAGATCAAGGGTGTGGACATCGACACCTCATTCTTCACCGGCAACTTCCCGCCATCGGCCTCCCTGGAAGCCTGCTTCCTGGCCGAAGGCGAGCCGAACGAAAACACCCAGTGGGTGGAAGTGCTGCCGGCCGTCGAGCTGCAAGGCAACAGCCACCACTACCACGAGATCAGCAACGACCAGGCGTTCAGCCACCTGCGCTTCAACATCTACCCGGATGGCGGCGTGGCCCGTCTGCGCGTGCATGGCATCCCGTACCGCGACTGGTCGGCGGTCGGCGACAACGAACAGGTCGACCTGGCAGCCGCCCTCAACGGTGGCCGCGCCCTCGCCTGCTCCGACGAACACTTCGGCCGCATGAGCAACATCCTCAACCCGGGCCGCGGCATCAACATGGGCGATGGCTGGGAAACCGCCCGCCGCCGCACGCCGGGCAATGACTGGGTGATCGTCGCCCTGGGCCATCCGGGCGAGATCGAGAAGATCATCGTCGACACCCTGCACTTCAAAGGCAACTACCCGGACAGCTGCTCGATCCAGGGCGCCTTCGTCAAGGGCGGCACCGACAGCCAGATCGAAACCCAGTCGCTGTTCTGGCGCGAACTGCTGCCGAGCCAGAAGCTGGAAATGCACGCCGAACACACCTTCGCCGAGCAGATCAAGGCCCTGGGTCCGATCACCCATATCCGCCTGAACGTGTTCCCGGACGGAGGCGTCAGCCGCCTGCGGATCCTGGGCAAGGTCGCGAAATAATGCCGAGCCTGTAGGAGCGAAGCTTGCTCGCGATAGCGGTTGTCAGGTCGACATCTGCTGTCTGGTTTGACGCCATCGCGAGCAAGCTTCGCTCCTACAAAAACATGACTGACCGAAAAACCGAACTCACAGATTAAGAAGAACAGCATGCGCACATTGATGATCGAACCGCTGACCAAAGAAGCCTTCGCCCCCTTCGGTGACGTGATCGAAACCGACGGCAGCGATCACTTCATGATCAACAACGGTTCGACCATGCGCTTCCATCGTCTGGCTACCGTGGAAACCGCCACGCCGGACGACAAGGCGATCATCAGCATCTTCCGCGCCGACGCGCTGGACATGCCCTTGACCGTGCGCATGCTGGAGCGCCATCCGCTGGGCAGCCAGGCTTTCATTCCGCTGCTCGGCAACCCCTTTCTGATCGTGGTCGCGCCACTTGGCGATGCACCTGTATCGGGCTTGGTCCGCGCCTTTGTCAGCAATGGCAGGCAGGGCATTAATTACCATCGCGGCGTCTGGCACCACCCGGTGCTGACGATCGAAAAGCGGGATGACTTCCTGGTGGTTGATCGCAGTGGCACAGGCAATAACTGCGATGAGCATTTCTTTGAAGAGGATGAGTGTTTGATCCTCGCCCCCCACCAATAAGAGAAGGTCTGATCACCCGAAAACAAGGGTGACAGGCGAGAGGTAAAGACTGTGGAAGCACATCTGTTGGAATGGCTCAACCTGAGCGTGCGTTGGGTTCACATGATCACTGGCGTGGCCTGGATCGGCGCGTCGTTCTACTTCGTCTGGCTGGAAAACAACCTCAATCGCGTCAACCCCAAGGACGGCCTGTCGGGCGACCTCTGGGCAATCCACGGTGGCGGCATCTATCACCTGGAAAAATACAAACTGGCCCCACCCTCCATGCCGGAAAACCTGCACTGGTTCAAGTGGGAAGCCTACTTCACCTGGATGTCGGGGATCGCCCTGCTGTGCCTGGTGTTCTACTACAACCCGATGCTCTACCTGGTAGCGCCGGGCAGCGGCCTGACCGGCCCTGAAGGCGTGGCCATCGGCATCGGCTCCCTGATCGCCGGCTGGTTCGTCTACGACTTCCTCTGCGACTCGCCCCTGGGCAAGAAGCCCGCCCTGCTCGGCTTCATCCTGTTCGTGCTGTTGATCGCCGCGGCCTATGGCTTCAGCAAGGTGTTCAGCGGTCGTGGCGCCTACCTGCATGTCGGCGCCATCATCGGCACCATCATGGTCGGCAACGTGTTCCGCATCATCATGCCGGCCCAGCGCGCGCTGGTGGCCGCCATCGCGGAAAACCGCACGCCGGACCCGACCCTGCCGGCCAAGGGCCTGCTGCGTTCGCGGCACAACAACTACTTCACCCTGCCTGTGCTGTTCATCATGATCAGCAACCACTTCCCGAGCACCTACGGCAGCCAGTACAACTGGTTGATCCTGGCCGGGATCGCGGTGCTGGCGGTGCTGGTGCGTCATTACTTCAACACCCGCCACGACAGCCACAAGTTCGCCTGGACCCTGCCGGTCGCGGCCCTGGGCATGATCTGCCTGGCCTACGTCACCGGCCCCGCGCAAATGGCCAAGGCTCCGGAAGTGGCCAAGGCCCCGGCGAAGATCGAGTACCAGCCACTGCCGGAAACCGCCATTGGCGGCGGCGCCAAGCCTGAAACCGCAGCGGCCCCGGCAGCTCCACCGACTCCCGAAGTTGCTCCGACGCAAGCATCCACCGCAACCCAAGGCCCGAGCTTCGACAAGGTGCATAACGTGATCCAGGAACGTTGCACCGTCTGCCACTCGGCCAAGCCCACCAGCCCGCTGTTCAGTGCCGCGCCAGCCGGCGTGATGTTCGACACCCCGGAGCAGATCAAGCTCCAGGCCCCACGGATCCAGGCCCAGGCCGTTGCCAGCCAGATCATGCCGCTGGGCAACATCACCCAGATGACCCAACAGGAACGTGACCTGATCGGCGCCTGGATCAACCAGGGGGCACGCACCAACTGAGTCACCGCTGAAAAACATCGCGGGCAAGCCTCGCTCCTACGGGAGCGGGCGGTGCTCGCGATCAGCCGCCACGCGGTTGGCCTGCTGCAAAAAAGCTGTTCGCAACCACACAGCTTTCTAATCACAAGAATAAAAAGATCCGAGGTGTTGCATGTCCGCGTTAACCGAACCGCGCATCCCCGACGCACCCGCCTTTGCGCGACTGCCCCTTTTGCAACTGATCCTGGTCGGTTTGCAGCATGTCCTGCTGATGTACGGAGGCGCCATCGCGGTGCCGCTGATCATCGGACAGGCCGCGGGTCTGAGTCGTGAAGAAATCGCCTTCCTGATCAATGCCGACCTGCTGGTCGCTGGCATCGCCACCATCGTGCAATCCCTCGGCATCGGCCCCATGGGCATCCGCATGCCGGTGATGATGGGCGCCAGCTTTGCCGCCGTGGGCAGCATGGTGGCCATGGCCGGCATGCCGGGCATCGGAATGCAGGGGATCTTTGGCGCGACCATCGCCGCCGGCTTCTTCGGTATGCTGATCGCGCCCTTCATGTCCAAGGTGGTGCGCTTCTTTCCACCCCTGGTCACCGGTACCGTCATCACCTCCATCGGCCTGTCGCTGTTCCCGGTCGCAGTGAACTGGGCAGGCGGCGGCAGCCACAATGCCGAATTCGGTTCCCCCATCTACCTGAGCATCGCCGCGCTGGTACTGGGCACCATCCTGCTGGTGCACCGTTTCATGCGCGGTTTCTGGGTGAACATTTCCGTGCTGATCGGCATGGGCCTGGGCTACCTGCTCTGCGGCCTGATCGGCATGGTCGACCTCAGCGGCATGGCCCAGGCGCCCTGGGTGCAGGTGGTCACCCCGCTGCACTTCGGCATGCCGCAGTTCCATCTGGCGCCGATCCTTTCGATGTGCCTGGTGGTGGTGATCATCTTCGTCGAGTCCACCGGGATGTTCCTGGCGCTGGGAAAGATCACCGGCCAGGAAGTCACCCCGCGCATGCTGCGGCGCGGCCTGCTGTGTGATGCCGGCGCCTCGTTTTTCGCCGGTTTCCTCAATACCTTCACCCACTCTTCGTTCGCCCAGAACATCGGCCTGGTGCAGATGACCGGCGTGCGTTGCCGCTCGGTGACCATAGTCGCCGGCGGCCTGCTGATCGTGCTGAGCCTGCTGCCCAAGGCGGCTTTCCTGGTGGCCTCGATTCCACCGGCGGTACTGGGCGGCGCAGCCATCGCCATGTTCGGCATGGTGGCGGCGACCGGGATCAAGATCCTCCAGGAAGCCGACATCGCCGACCGCCGCAATCAACTGCTGGTGGCGGTGAGCATCGGCATGGGCCTGATTCCGGTGGTCCGCCCGGAGTTCTTCGCTCACTTGCCCCTGTGGATGAGCCCGATCACCCACAGCGGAATTGCCATGGCGACCCTCAGTGCCCTGACCCTGAACCTGCTGTTCAACATCCTGGGTGGCACCGAACGGGCCGCCAGCAACGCCCGACACGCCCACCAGCATTGAAGCCTGAACGGGGCGACCTGGCGGTCGCCCCTGCTTGACCGTCGTTACCCGAAACACACGCACGACAGGCAGACCCGGCACCGCGCCCGGTCGCAGTCGGCGGCTGCCTGCGCCTTGACAATAAAAACAAACAGGGAGCAACACGATGAGACATGCACACGCACGCCTGCTGCTGAGCGGCGGACTGCTGGCGACAACCCAGGCCATGGCTGGCGACCTGCTGCTGTGGCAGACCAACAGCCTGACGTACCTGTACGGCAAGAACTTCGCCATCAATCCGTCGATCCAGCAGACGGTGACCTTCGAGCACGCCGACCGCTGGAAATATGGCGATACCTTCCTGTTCGTCGACAAGATTTTCTACAACGGCCAGGAAGACCGAAACAAAGGCCCCCACGCCTTTTACGGCGAGTTCAGCCCAAGGCTGTCGTTCGGCAAGATCCTTGACCGCTCATTCGCCTTCGGCCCGGTCAAGGACCTGCTGCTGGCCATGACCTACGAATATGGCGAAGGCGACAGCGAGGCCTACCTGATCGGCCCCGGTTTCGACCTTGCCGTTCCGGGCTTCAACTATTTCACCCTGAACTTCTACCGCCGCCAGACCGAAGGCCCGCGCCCCGGTGACGGTGTCTGGCAGATCACCCCATCCTGGTCCTACAGCATCCCGCTGGGGCGCTCGAACCTGTTAATCGACGGCTACCTGGACTGGGTGGTGGACAACGACCAGAACGACCGCGGCACCTACCACGCCAACCTGCATATCAACCCGCAGATCAAGTACGACCTGGGCAAGGCCCTGAGCCTGGGCGAGAAGCAACTGTATGTAGGCCTCGAATACAGCTACTGGAAAGACAAGTACGGCATCCAGCACAGCGCGAACCTGGACACCAACCAGAACACCGCCAGCCTGCTGGTGAAGGTGCATTTCTAGAATGGCCGGCAAATATGCCCCAAAGTTGTTTCAAGTGCGCTATTGCAGAGCACTTGAGCAAGGCCGTGGGAGTCAGTATTCTCCGCGGCCGCCTGAATCCGGTGAAAAAAAAAGCCCGGATTTAAAACCTGACCAGAAAGCCAACTTATCCCGGCCTCTGGAAAGTACCAAGGCGTACCGATTTAAAACCGAATTCACTCTCGACCGACTGTATTCGTACAGCCGCGCGGGAGTTTTTGCGCTTTTTTTTCGCCTTGGCTCAGCTCTTGCTATCAGCAACAAAGCTGACCGATCGGATGATTTTTCAGCCATTGAAAAGGTGCCACACCAGAGCACCGGCTTTTAAAGAAAAACGTAGAACCACTTACTTTTTGGGAGCAACCGAATGAACCGCATCTGTAAAGGCCTGATGCTTGCCGGATCCTTGCTGGCAGGGGCCCAGGCCAACGCCGGCGACCTGCTGCAATGGCAGAACAACAGCCTGACCTACCTCTACGGCAAAGACTTCGCGATCAATCCAGAGATCCAACAGACCGTTACTTTCGAACATGCCGATGCCTGGAAGTACGGCGACAACTTCCTGTTTATCGACAAGATCTTCTACAACGGTAAAAAGGACGGCAACGTCGGCCCGAACACCTATTACGGCGAGTTCAGCCCACGACTTTCGTTCGGCAAGATCTTTGATCAGAAGTTGGAGTTCGGCCCGATCAAGGATGTATTGCTGGCCATGACTTACGAGTTCGGCGAAGGCGATAACGAGTCCTACCTGATCGGTCCGGGTTTTGACCTGGCGATCCCCGGGTTCGATTACTTCCAGTTGAACTTCTACAACCGCCAGACCGAAGGCAGCCGTGCCGGCGACAATGTCTGGCAGATCACCCCGGTCTGGTCCTACACCATTCCCGTGGGCCGTTCGGACATCCTGATCGACGGTTTCATCGACTGGGTGGTGGACAACGACAAGAACTCCAAAGGCGAGTACCACGCCAACCTGCACATCAACCCGCAGATCAAGTACGACCTGGGCAAGGCGCTGAAGCTGGGCGACAAACAGTTGTATGTGGGTATCGAATACGACTACTGGAAGAACAAGTACGGGGTCAAGGACACCCCCTACTTCGACACCGACCAGAACACCGCCAGCCTGCTGCTCAAGTACCATTTCTGATGCTGTGAGCACCGTTCCCGTGCTGGTCGCGGGAACGGATTGCATCGAATAAATCGATAGTAACACCCTGATATTCGCAACCATCGATCAGTTGAGCTGGCATAGCATGTCGCTCATTCCAACCTGATCAGGAGTTGCATCGATGACTCAATTTCGCAAAGTACTCAGCGTCCATACCGGCCAGCCCGCTTCGGACGGCGCCGGCGTCAGACTGACCCGGGTCTTCGGTGGCCAGGGTGTCGAGCGTTTCGACCCATTCCTGATGCTCGACGAGTTCGGCTCGGAAAACCCCGACGATTACATCGCTGGCTTTCCGCCCCACCCCCATCGCGGTTTCGAAACCGTCACCTACATGCTCGAAGGCCGCATGCGCCATGAGGATCACCTGGGCAACGTCGGCCTGCTGGAAGGCGGTGGCGTGCAGTGGATGACCGCCGCCAAGGGCATCATCCACAGCGAGATGCCGGAACAGGAAGAAGGCGTGATGCGCGGCTTCCAGCTATGGCTGAACCTGCCGGGCAAACACAAGCTCGACAAGGCCGGCTACCGGGACATCCAACCTCAGGACATTCCGCGCCTGACCACCGCCAATGGCGTGGAAGTGGTGGTGATCGCCGGCCGCTTCGATGACGGCCAGGTGCAGCAGACCGGTGCCGTCGAACGACCGGACACCGAACCCCATTACTTCGACCTGCGCTTGCCTGCTGGCGCCAGCATCAGTCCGCGTCTGCCTGAAGGGCATCGGGCCCTGCTGTATGTCTATGAAGGCCAGATCGATCTGTCCGGGCATCCGCAGCCGGTCGCCACCAGCAAACTGGTGCGCCTGTCCGACCAGGGCGAGATCCAGTTGAGCAGTGCCGATGGCGCCCGTGTGCTGTTGATCGCCGGCAAGCCCCTGGGCGAGCCGATCGTGCAGTACGGCCCGTTCGTGATGAACAGCCGGGAAGAGATCGAGCAGGCGCTGCGGGATTTTCGCGACGACAAACTGACCGCCTGAGCCGCGCGGAACCAAGCCCCTATCGCGGGCAAGCTCGCCCCTACAGAGACGGCATTCCCTGTAGGGGCGAGCTTGCCCGCGATGCTTTTTCAGGCCGTCTCGACCGCGGCCGCCAACCCCAGAAACCGCCGCAGCTCGTCGCGCTTGGCCAAGGCATCGCTGCGCCCCAGTTCGATCAGTTCGCTGCAATACCCCGCCTCGAACAGCAGGTAACTCAGGACCCCGGCACCGCTGGTCTTGGTCGCCCCCGGCCCGCGCAGAAACAAGCGCAGCGCCGCCGGCAATTCCTGCCTATGGCGTGCAGCGATTTCATCGATCGGCTGGCTGGGCGCAATCACCAGCACCTCCACCGGCGCCACCCCCAGGGTACGGACGGGCGTGCCTGATGGCAGCAGATGACTGAACTGGTTGAGCCGCTGCAAGAGCTCAATATCGCTCTCCAGGCTGTCAATGAAGGTACTGTTGAGCATGTGGCCACCGATCTGCGCCAACGTCGGCTGCTGCCCGGTGTAGCTGCGCTGCTGGGGCGCCTGCGGGTCGATGCCACGAGGGTTGCCGCTGACCCCGACCACCAGCACCCGGCTGGCCCCCAGGTGCAACGCCGGACTGATGGGCGCCGATTGCCGCACCGCGCCGTCGCCGAAAAACTCCTGGCCGATTCTCACCGGGGCGAACAGCAACGGAATCGCCGAACTGGCCAGCAAGTGTTCAACCGTGAGTTCGGTGGGCAGGCCGATGCGCCGATGACGCAGCCAGGCATCGATGGTGCCACCGCCCTGGTAGAAGGTCACCGCCTGGCCCGATTCATAACCAAAGGCCGTGACCGCCACTGCCTTCAGGTGCTTTTGCGCGATCGCCTGACGAATACCGGACAGCTGCAGCTTATCGTTCAACAACTGCCGCAGCGGCGAGCTGTTGAGCAGCGCCACCGGCACTTGGGCGCCCAGGCCGAGCAGGCTGTGGCCGACGAACCGGGTGGCCTGGCGGATCACCCCGGGCCAGTCGCTGCGGATCACCTGATGGCTGCGAAAGCCCTGCCAGAACGCCGTGAGACGCTCGATGGCCGCGGTGAAATCCAGCGCGCCGCTGGCCAGGCTGACCGCATTGATCGCCCCGGCCGAGGTCCCGACTATCACCGGGAAGGGATTGCTCGCCCCCGCCGGCAACAACTCGGCAATCGCCGCCAGCACCCCCACCTGATACGCCGCACGAGCCCCGCCGCCGGAAAGAATCAATCCTGTGACCGGTTCCGCTGGGCTCATCGCTACACTCCATGGCGCTGATAAAGGGCTTTCAATCTTGGCTCCGTACGAAAAGTCGGCGAGCGAAGGTCAGGCAAGGCAAAAACAGGCGAGGAAGCGGAGTGTAGGGGCCTACATGAGCATTCCGAGCCTGTTTTTAACGCAGCATGGCCGAGCGCAGCCACTTTTCGTACAGAGCCTAACGCGATAATTTCAACCGCGCTTCTTATACAGCTTCGGCTCGCCTGGCGGGCGGCTCTTGAAGCGGCGGTGCGCCCACAGATACTGCTCCGGACACTCGCGCAGCACGCCTTCGATCCACTGGTTGATGCGCAGGCAATCGGCCTCTTCGGTCTCACCCGGGAAATCCTGCAACGGCGGGTGAATCACCAAGCGATAACCACTGCCATCGGCCAGCCGCTGCTGAGTGAAAGGCACCACCAGGGCCTTGCCCAGCCGGGCGAACTTGCTGGTGGCGGTAACCGTCGCCGCCTGGATGCCGAACAGCGGCACGAACACGCTCTGCTTGGCGCCGTAATCCTGGTCCGGTGCGTACCAGATGGCACGGCCGGCGCGCAGCAACTTGAGCATGCCGCGCACGTCTTCACGCTCCACCGCCAGGGAATCCAGATTGTGCCGTTCGCGACCACGGCGCTGGATGAAATCGAACAGCGGGTTCTTGTGCTCGCGGTACATGCCGTCGATCGTGTGCTGCTGGCCCAGCAAGGCGGCGCCAATTTCCAAAGTAGTGAAGTGCAGGGCCATGAGAATCACGCCCTTGCCTTCCAGTTGCGCCTGCTTGAGGTACTCCAGGCCTTCGACATGGGCCAGGCGCGCCAGGCGCGGCTTGGACCACCACCAGCTCATGGCCATCTCGAAAAAGGCGATGCCGGTGGAGGCGAAGTTTTCCTTGAGCAGGCGCTTGCGCTCAGCAGGGGACTTTTCGGGGAAACACAGTTCCAGGTTGCGCTTGGCGATCCGTCGGCGCTCGCCGGCCACCCGGTACATCAGCGCCCCCAGGGCGCGACCGATCCACAGCAGCAGCGGATAAGGCAGCTGGACCACCAGCCATAGCAAGCCCAGGCCCAGCCACAGCGGCCAAAAACGGGGATAAAGAAATGCAGCTCGAAAACGCGGGCGATCCATTACAGATTCCGGACAGACAACAAGGTCGCGCATTCTACATCGGTTCGACCCGGCTTGCGGCCCGCGGGCGTTCTCGTTATAAGTCTCGGCACTTTTAGTGACAAGCCGCTTTATGCCGACCATGAGCCAAACCGAATCGCAAGACCTGGATCCTGTGTTCCAGTTGAAGGGCAGCATGCTGGCCATCACCGTGCTGGAACTGGCCCGCAACGACCTCGAGGGCCTCGATCGCCAACTGGCGGCGAAGGTCGCGCAAGCCCCGAATTTCTTCAGTAACGCCCCGTTGGTGCTGGCGCTGGACAAACTGCCGGCCAGTGAAGGCGCCGTCGATCTGCCCGGCCTGATGCGCGTCTGTCGTCACCATGGTCTGCGCACCCTGGCGATCCGTGCCAGCCGCATCGAAGACATCGCCGCGGCGATCGCCGTCGATCTGCCCGTCCTGCCGCCCTCCGGCGCCCGGGAACGGCCGCTGGAACCGCAGGAAAACGAAGTACGGAAAAAGCCTGAGAAGCCGCCTGAACCGACCATCAAGCCCACCCGCATCATCACTTCGCCAGTACGCGGCGGGCAGCAGATCTATGCCCAGGGTGGCGATCTGGTAGTGACCTCCTCGGTCAGTCCGGGTGCGGAACTTCTGGCCGATGGCAACATCCATGTATACGGCCCGATGCGCGGTCGGGCGCTGGCCGGGGTCAAGGGCGACACCAAGGCACGGATTTTCTGTCAGCAGTTGAGCGCTGAACTGGTGTCCATCGCCGGCCAGTACAAGGTTTCCGAGGACCTGCGGCGCGATCCGCTGTGGGGTGCCGGAGTCCAGGTCAGCCTGTCGGGTGACGTGTTGAACATCACACGTCTTTAACGGATACTGCCGCATTTTCCAAGCATCTCTAAAACCTAGCGAATACGGCTCAAACGAAGTAGGAGCAGGTGTTAACCGACCTCCAGCCAAGGCTGTCCGACTGCAGTAGTTTTCAAGAGATGTTTTTCAGGGGCTAAAAAGTCCTTCTTCCTTAGGGGTGAAACACCTTGGCCAAGATTCTCGTGGTTACATCCGGCAAGGGTGGTGTGGGTAAGACCACCACCAGCGCCGCTATCGGTACCGGCCTCGCTCTGCGCGGTCACAAAACTGTCATCGTCGACTTCGACGTCGGCTTGCGTAACCTCGACCTGATCATGGGTTGCGAACGTCGCGTGGTGTATGACTTCGTCAACGTGGTCAACGGCGAAGCCAACCTGCAGCAAGCCCTGATCAAAGACAAGCGCCTGGAAAACCTCTTTGTACTGGCCGCCAGTCAGACCCGCGACAAAGACGCGCTGACCCAGGAAGGCGTGGAAAAAGTGCTGATGGAGCTCAAGGAGACCTTCGATTTCGTGGTCTGCGACTCCCCGGCCGGTATCGAGAAAGGTGCCCACCTGGCCATGTACTTCGCCGACGAAGCGATTGTCGTGACCAACCCGGAAGTTTCCTCGGTACGTGACTCCGACCGCATGCTCGGTCTTCTGGCCAGCAAGTCCCGTCGTGCCGAAAGAGGCGAAGAGCCGATCCAGGAACACCTGCTGATCACCCGCTACCACCCTGAGCGTGTCGAAAAAGGGGAAATGCTCGGTGTCGAAGACGTCAAGGAAATCCTCGCAGTGCGCCTTCTTGGCGTAATTCCGGAATCCCAGGCAGTGCTCAAGGCCTCCAACCAGGGCGTGCCGGTGATTCTCGACGACCAGAGCGATGCCGGTCAGGCCTACAGCGATACCGTTGATCGCTTGCTGGGCAAGGAAAAGGAACACCGGTTCCTCAATGTCGAGAAGAAGGGATTCTTCGAGCGCCTGTTTGGAGGTAGGTAATGAACCTTTTTGACTTCTTTCGTGCCAGCAAAAAAGTAAGCACCGCGTCGGTAGCGAAAGAGCGTCTACAGATCATCGTGGCGCATGAACGCGGCCAACGCACTACCCCCGATTACTTGCCTGCCTTGCAGAAGGAACTGGTGGAAGTAATCCGCAAGTACGTCAATATCGGGTCCGATGACGTGCATGTCGCTCTGGAAAACCAGGGCAGCTGCTCGATCCTGGAACTCAATATCACCCTGCCCGATCGCTGATCGATTCGGCTGGAGCCACGGCGGCTCGATCCCTCGGTTTTTCTACAGGAGCAAGCCTGCTCCCATAGAAGCCGGGTTGATCGAGCCGCCGTTGGCGTTTGTTACGAGGCTGTTTTAATGCCGCTGTCGAATATCCGCATCATTCACCAGGACGCCGCCGTCCTGGTGGTGGACAAGCCCACCCTGCTGCTCTCCGTGCCCGGCCGGGCCGATGACAACAAGGATTGCCTGATTACCCGCCTGCAGGAAAACGGTTACCCGGAAGCCCGTATCGTCCATCGGCTGGACTGGGAAACCTCCGGCATCATCCTGCTGGCCCGCGACCCCGATACCCACCGCGAACTGTCCCGGCAATTTCACGACCGCGAGACCGAAAAAGCCTACACCGCACTGTGCTGGGGCCAGCCGGAACTGGACAGCGGCAGCATTGACCTGCCGTTGCGCTACGACCCGCCGACCAAACCGCGGCACGTGGTGGACCACGAATTCGGCAAGAACGCCCTGACCTTCTGGCGGGTGCTGGAGCGCTGCGGCGACTGGTGCCGCGTCGAGCTGACCCCGATCACCGGGCGCTCGCACCAGTTGCGGGTGCATATGCTGTCCATCGGTCACCCGCTGCTGGGCGACGGCCTGTACGCACACCCGCAAGCGCTGGCCGCCTGGCCACGCCTGTGCCTGCACGCCAGCATGCTCAGCTTCACCCATCCGCAGAGTGGCGAACGCCTGCGCTTCGAGTGCCCGGCACCCTTCTGATCGAGAACGGCCGCCCTAGCGGGACGCCCCTCGATTGAGGGGCAGCTCAGGAAAAATCCGACCAAAAATAAAGATTGGTCTGAATAATTTGTTATGAATTTGTTAAAAAAATATTAAAATAGTGGCTATTCGACATTAAGGCAGGAAGCCCCGTGCTCAGCAGTCAGCCATTTCAACGCGATTACCCTTTCACCTTCTGCTTTCTCAATACCACCCTGCACCTTCGCGAAAAACCTTCGGCAGACGCCTGCGCAGCCCTCGAACAACTCATCCGCCAACGTCACGCACACAAACAGACCCGCGCCAGCGCCCCCTTGGCGAGCGGCGAGACACCGCTGTTCGCCAAGGTGCAGCCCCTGGATACGCTCAAGGCGAAAGTTCGCGTCACCCTGGGCAAGCCCCAGCGCAATGGCCGCTTCGACTGGCCGCTGGAAGAGCTGATCAACACCGCCGAAGCCCAGCGACGCGGCGTACAGATGTCCGACCTTGAAGGATTCGGCTATACCCGGGACCGCCTGGGACTGGTACAGGAATACTTCATCCTTACCCGTCTGCTGGATGATTACGTCGACGGCGTACAGTGGTTGCGCAACAACCCGAACAAGATCGAGCCCTTTATCCGCGATGCGTTCGGACTGCTGCACTCCCTCGCGCAAAAGAACATCACCCACATGGATTTCTGGGCTGGCAACATCATGATCAGCCCCCAGGCTCCGCTCAAGGCCATCGACTTCGAGAACTGCTTCGCGACCATCACGCCCCATCCCAGCGAGACCCTGGGTTTTCAGTTGGGGTTCTTCTATCGTCGCGAAGTCTACAAACTGATCACCGAAGCGCAGTACGAC
This sequence comes from Pseudomonas sp. GW460-12-10-14-TSB1, assembly GCF_017349775.1. Lineage (NCBI taxonomy): Bacteria > Pseudomonadati > Pseudomonadota > Gammaproteobacteria > Pseudomonadales > Pseudomonadaceae > Pseudomonas > Pseudomonas sp. GW460-12-10-14-TSB1. The sequence continues at coordinate 180,162 of NZ_JACNAC010000004.1, read as the reverse complement.
GCGCTGGTGGAGGAATACCTCGATCAACTGCCGGGCATTTGCGCAGAGAAATTCAACGAGGTTTACCAGGCCAGCAAGCATGAATATGTGGGCCGCAAGCAACGCCGCGAAGTGTTCCTCAAAGGTAACCTGATCACCGGCTGAATCGTTTTCCCGGCTGCGATGAATGTTGTCTCCCTCAACGGCATTGCGCCTGCAATGCCGCGAGCCGATACGGTAAACTCGCGCCACTGCTGTCTGGAGTTACTTATGCGCGAAGAGTTGAACCAGGGCCTGATCGACTTCCTCAAGGCCTCCCCTACCCCTTTCCATGCAACCGCCAGCCTCGTTCAACGCCTGGAGGCCGCAGGCTACCAGCGTCTCGACGAGCGCGAACCCTGGACCACCGAAGCCAACGGTCGCTACTACGTCACTCGCAATGACTCCTCCATCGTGGCCGTCAAGCTGGGTCGGCATTCGCCCCTGCAAGGCGGGATCCGCATGGTCGGCGCGCACACCGACAGCCCATGCCTGCGGGTCAAGCCGCAACCGGAGCTGCAACGCCAGGGCTTCTGGCAACTGGGCGTGGAAGTCTACGGCGGCGCCTTGCTGGCGCCCTGGTTCGACCGCGACCTGTCGCTGGCCGGCCGCGTCACCTTCCGTCGCGACGGCAAGGTTGAAAGCCAGCTGATCGACTTCAAGGCGCCTATCGCGACCATCCCCAACCTGGCCATTCACCTCAATCGCGAAGCCAACCAGGGCTGGGCTATCAACGCCCAGACCGAACTGCCGCCGATCCTCGCGCAATTCGCCGGCGACGAGCGGGTGGACTTCCGCGCGGTGCTGACCGACCAGCTGGCCCGCGAACACGGCCTGAACGCCGATGTGGTGCTCGACTATGAGCTGAGCTTCTACGACACCCAAAGCGCCGCGGTGATCGGCCTGCACGGCGACTTCATCGCCGGCGCGCGCCTGGACAACCTGCTGTCCTGCTACGCCGGCCTGCAAGCCTTGCTCAACGCCGACACCGAGGAAACCTGCGTGCTGGTCTGCAACGACCACGAAGAAGTCGGCTCCTGCTCGGCCTGCGGCGCCGACGGACCGATGCTCGAGCAGACCCTGCGCCGCCTGCTGCCCGAAGGCGACGAATTCGTGCGCACCATCCAGAAGTCGCTGCTGGTCTCGGCCGACAACGCCCACGGCGTGCACCCCAACTACGCCGACAAGCACGATGCCAACCACGGCCCGAAACTCAACGCCGGCCCGGTGATCAAGGTCAACAGCAACCAGCGCTACGCCACCAACAGCGAAACCGCCGGTTTCTTCCGCCATCTGTGCATGGCCGAGGAAGTGCCGGTGCAAAGCTTCGTGGTGCGCAGCGACATGGGCTGTGGCTCGACCATCGGCCCGATCACCGCCAGCCACCTGGGCGTGCGCACCGTGGATATCGGCCTGCCGACCTTCGCCATGCACTCGATCCGCGAACTGTGCGGCAGCCAGGACCTGGCCCATCTGGTGAAGGTCTTGAGCGCGTTCTACGCCAGCCGCGACCTGCCGTAAGCCCTCTTCTGTAGGAGCGAAGCTTGCTCGCGATGAACGATGACGCGGTCGTCCAGTACCTCCGCGTCGCCGCCATCGCGAGCAAGCTTCGCTCCTACAAGACGCGAAAATCCAGGCATCGAGGCATTTCTGATGCACATCAACCCGAACTCCGCCAAAGCCACCTAGACTGATGAGTATCCCCTCCGACAAGGCTGTCGCCATGATCTCGATGTCTTCGTTCCACGCCATGCTCATTCCCATTCTCTCGGGGATGATCCTGCTGGCCATCGGCTACAACTTCCGCGACAAGAATGCCGGCATCTTCAGTATGTGGGCCGGTATGCTGCTGATCCTTGGCACCGTGATCTACAAGATCCTCGCCAAACTCGCCGAATAAATGCGCCGTCCAGGCTCGCATTGGTATTAGCTGCCTCGTACACTCGGTCGATCCGCTTTTTCTGAGGTTGACCGCCCAGTGTTTGCTCGTCTTTCCGTTCTGCCCTACTGCCTGTTTCTCTGTCTCCTGACGCTGTTGCCGCTGTCATCGGCCCAGGCGGTAGGTTTGCCGGGCCTGCTCAACAGCGGCAAGAGCCAGCCACAAGCCGAGCAGCCCCTGGGACAGTCGCTGGATGAAGTGATCAAGTCCCTGGAAAACGACCAGCAACGCACCCAGTTGCTGACCGACCTGAAAAAGCTCCGCGACGCCACGAAAAAGGCCCAGACACCCGCCGAAGAAGGCGTGCTCGGCCTGATCGGCGGCACCCTGTCCAGCTTCGAAAAACAGTTCTCCGGCGCCGACAGCCCGATCACCCGCTGGTCGAACGAATTCGATCAGGCCCAGGATGAACTGGCGGCCCTGATGCTGCCGGCCAGCGAATGGCTGCCGATCATCTTCGCCTTCGCCCTGATCCTGATGGTCTGGAGCCTGCTGGCGGCGGCACTGATCTGGCTCAGTCACCGCCTGCGGGAGCGTTTCGGCCTCACCGAAGAACTGCCGCAACACCCCAAGACCTGGGACCTGCTGCGCTTCGCCCTGCGCAAACTGGGGCCCTGGCTGATCGCCCTGATCATGACCGTGTACATGACCTACAAACTGCCGTCGTCCCTGGGCAAGGACCTGGCCATGGTCCTGGCTTATGCGCTGGTGGTCGGCACCTGCTTCTCGGCGATCTGCGTGATCGCCTTTTCCGTGCTGGACGGCCCGAATCGTCACCGCGCGCTGTACATCCTGCGCCGCCAGGCTTTCCGGCCGTTGTGGCTGATCGGCAGTTTCGCCGCCTTCGGCGAGGCCCTGAGCGACCCGCGGCTGATCGCCAGCCTGGGCAGCCATCTGGCACACACCGCGGCCACCTTCGCCAATGTCATGGCGGCCTTGTCCACCGGAGTGTTCATCCTGCGTTTCCGGCGGCCGATCGCTCACCTGATCCGCAACCAGCCGCTGTCCCGCCGCCTGACCCGCCGCGCCCTGAGCGACACCATCGAGATTATCGGCACCTTCTGGTACCTGCCCGCACTGGTGCTGGTGGCCATTTCCCTGTTCGCCACCTTCATCTCCGCCGGCGACACCAGCACCGCCCTGCGCCAGTCGCTGATCTGCACCGTGCTGCTGGTGCTGTGCATGGTGATCAACGGCCTGGTGCGCCGCCATTCCCTCAAGCCCCAGCGCGGGCACAAGCGCCACGCCCTGTACTCCGAGCGCCTGAAAGGCTTCTTCTACACCCTCGCCCACCTGGTGGTGTGGCTGGTGTTCATCGAACTCGGCCTGCGGGTCTGGGGCATGTCGCTGATCCGCTTCACCGAAGGCGACGGCCACGAAATCAGCGTCAAGCTGTTCGGCCTCGGCGGCACCCTGCTGTTCGCCTGGCTGATCTGGATCCTCAGCGACACCGCGGTGCACCACGCCCTGACCCGTTCGCGCAAAGGCCTGGCCAATGCCCGGGCGCAGACCATGATGCCGCTGATCCGCAACGTGCTGTTCGTGGCGATCTTCATCATCGGCCTGATCGTCGCCCTGGCGAACATGGGCATGAACGTCACGCCACTGCTGGCCGGTGCCGGGGTGATCGGTCTGGCCATCGGTTTTGGCGCCCAGTCGCTGGTGGCCGACCTGATCACCGGCCTGTTCATCATCATCGAGGACTCCCTGGCCATCGACGACTACGTGGACGTCGGCGGCCACCTGGGTACCGTCGAAGGCCTGACCATCCGCACCGTGCGCCTGCGGGACATCGACGGCATCGTGCACACCATCCCGTTCAGCGAAATCAAGAGCATCAAGAACTACTCCCGGGAGTTCGGCTACGCGATCTTTCGGGTGGCCATTCCGTACAACATGGACATAGACGAGGCCATCAAGCTGATGCGCGACGTCGGCCAGAAGATGCGCACCGACCCGCTGCAACGGCGCAATATCTGGTCGCCGCTGGAGTTCCAGGGGGTGGAAAGCTTCGAGTCCGGCAACGCGATTCTGCGTGCCCGCTTCAAGACCGCGCCAATCAAGCAATGGGAGGTGTCACGGGCGTTCAACCTGTCCCTCAAGCGCCACCTCGACGAAGCCGGAATGGACCTGGCCACGCCACGCATGAGCGTGCAAGTGATCACCGCCGGCGGCGGGCCCCAGCAAGAGGAGTAAGGCATCCGGCCGCGCATCGGCAAGGGCGCGGCCGCACTCTCCACGGCTGGGGCGGTCACAGGTTTTGCTACCTGAACACCACAACAATAATCATGGAGAGAGTCCCCTATGCAGCTATCCACTATCGCCCAAGCCTGCCTGATCGGCGTCCTGGCCTTGTCCAGCCAGGCCGCCAACGCTGTCGACGACAGCGCCATGGAACTGGCCCGCAAGCACATCGCCGAACAGGCCAAGGCCCTGGAGCCGACGCTGCTGGAAACCCGTCGCGATATCCACGCCCACCCGGAACTCGGCAACACCGAACACCGCACCGCCGAGCTTGTGGCCACGCAATTGCGCGCCCTGGGCCTGGAGGTCAAGACCGGCGTCGCCCGCACCGGCGTGGTGGCGGTGCTCAAGGGCGCCCTGCCCGGCCCGACCGTGGCCCTGCGCGCCGACATGGACGCGCTGCCGGTCAAGGAAGTCGCGGACCTGCCGTTTGCCTCCAAGGCCAAGGGGCGCTACCTGGACAAGGAAGTGGACGTCATGCACGCCTGCGGTCACGACGCCCACACCGCCATCCTGCTGAGCACGGCGAAAATCCTCAGCGACATGCGCGAGCGCTTGCCCGGCACCGTGGTGTTCTATTTCCAGCCCGCCGAAGAAGGGCCGAGCGATTTCGTCCCCGACGGCAAGAACACTTGGGGCGCGAAGATGATGGTGCAGGAAGGCGTGATGCAATCGCCCAAGCCGGACGCGGTGTTCGGCCTGCATGTCTGGGCCGGGATTCCGGCCGGGCGCATCGCCTATCGTCCGGGCCCGACCCTGGCCAGCTCCGACGACCTGCGCATCAGGATCCTCGGCAAGCAGACCCACGCCGGCCGCCCCTGGGACGGCATCGACCCGATCACGGTCGGCGCCCAGACCGTAGTCGGGCTGCAGACCGTGGTCAGCCGCCGCACCGATATCTCGTCGTTTCCCTCGGTGGTCAGCATCGGCACCATCAACGGCGGCACGCGCTACAACATCATCCCCGAGTCGCTGGACATGACCGGCACCATTCGCTCCTACGACTACGGTATCCGCCAGAAGCTGCACAGCGATGTGCGCCAGACCGTGGAAAAGATCGCCGAAAGCGGCGGCGCCAAGGCCGAGGTGAGCATCATCGAGAAGTACGACCCGACCATCAACGACCCGGCGCTGACCGAGAAGATGCTGCCGAGCCTGCGCTGGGCGGCCAAGGACGATGTGGTGCAGGGCCCGTTGGTGGGGGGCGCGGAAGACTTTTCCTTCTATGCCAAGGAGGCGCCGGGGCTGTTCGTGTTTCTCGGCGTGACGCCGCGGGACCAGGACATGGCCAAGGCCGCGCCGAACCACAACCCGGGGTTCTTTGTCGATGAGTCGGCGCTGCTGGTGGGCGTGCGCACCCTGGCGTCATTGGCCACCGATTACCTGTTTGCCGGGGCCAAACCCTAAGGATTGAAACGCCCCTGGCATCATCACGAGCAAGCCCGCTCCTGCAACGGGAGCGGGCTCAGACCACATCGACGCCGACATGGATCGCGTCGTGGCGCCAGAACTCCAGGTCGCAGTCGATCAGGCGCTGGTGCTGGTCGTAATTGACCCGGGCGATCCGCAGCCCGGGACTGCCGGCCGACACCTTCAGCGCCGCCGCGGCCTCCACCGGCAAGGAGGTCGGCACGATCTCGAAACGCACCCGGCCGTAATGCAGGTCGTAGTGCCGCGCGTACAGCTCGGTGATCGACTGGTTCAGGTCGAACTCGAGGATGCCCGGGAAGTACTGCGGATTGAGGTAGTGCTCCACATACAGCACCAAGCGCTCGTCGATGCGCCGTACCCGACGGATCTGGATCACGCTGGACAGCGCCGGCAACTGCAGCCAGGCACAGACCGCCGCTGAAGCCGGTTGCAGGCGCGCCGAAATCATCTCGGTCGACGGCACCCGCCCCTGGGCACTGACCATCGCGTGAAAGTGGCTGCGCTGCATCAGGTTGTAGGCCAGGCGCGGTGGCGAGACGAACCAGCCGCGTCGCTCCTCGCGATAGATCTGGCCCTGGGCCTCCAGCTGCAACAAGGCTTCGCGCACGGTAATCCGGGTCGTACCGAACAACTCGCTGAGCTTGCGCTCGGCCGGCAGCTTGCTACCGGGCGCCAACAACCCGTGATCGATCTGTTCCTGCAGGACCTGCCCAATGGCTGTCACCGCCTTGACTGCCTCTTCGCGCATCAACGTTACCTATCTGGACTAGACCAGCACTGTTTCAGGGCAAAACGCGCCTGGAAAAAAGGCACTCAGCCTTCACCGAGAGCCTAGGCAATGCATATGACTGACAGATGACAAAGCCGCCCAATGGCTGTGCCAGACGCCTGCAATTGGCTGGCCAAGTCCTTTCATATCAGCCGTTTAGCCTTGGTCTACGCTTATCTCGCAGCCCCGCACCTGCCGCCCGCGAATGCCTTGCAGGACTGATGCCGACATTAAAGTGTCATCCAGCCGGCTTAAATTGGCTCAGGTATTGCTGACCTAGACCAACAACGTTAGACAAACACAGCGTTGAACACGCCCAAAGGAGCTTCGGATGAAACAGCTTTTCCTGGCATCACTGTTAGGCTCGACCATCGCCCTGTGCACCGCCGCCATGGCCGCTGATACCGACTTGAAGACCCTGGAAGCCGCGGCGAAAGCCGAAGGCGCCGTCAACAGCGTCGGCATGCCCGACGACTGGGCCAACTGGAAAGGGACTTGGGAAGACCTGGCCAAGAACTACGGCCTCAAGCACATCGACACCGACATGAGCTCGGCCCAGGAGATCGCCAAGTTCGCCGCCGAGAAAGACAACGCCAGCGCCGACATCGGCGACGTGGGCGCGGCCTTCGGTCCGATCGCGGTCAAGCAGGGCGTGGTCCAGCCTTACAAGCCAAGCACCTGGGACCAGGTCCCGGCCTGGGCCAAGGACAAGGACGGCAACTGGGCGCTGGCCTATACCGGCACCATCGCCTTCATCATCAACAAGAAGCTGCTGCACGGTTCCGAAGCGCCGAAAAGCTGGGCCGACCTGGAGAAAGGCAAATACAAGGTCTCCATCGGCGACGTGAGCACCGCCGCCCAGGCCGCCAACGGCGTGCTGGCCGCGGCCATCGCCAAGGGCGGCGATGAAAAGAACATCCAGCCGGCGCTGCTGATGTTCGCCGAGATTGCCAAGCAAGGGCGCCTGTCGCTGGCCAACCCGACCATCGCCACCATGGAAAAGGGTGAAGTGGAAGTCGGCGTGGTCTGGGACTTCAACGGCCTGAGCTACCGCAACAAGATGGTCAACAAGGACGACTACATCGTGCTGATCCCGTCGGACGGCTCGGTGATCTCCGGCTACACCACTATCATCAACAAATACGCCAAGCACCCGAACGCGGCCAAGCTGACCCGTGAATACATCTTCAGCGATGCCGGGCAGATCAACCTGGCACGCGGCAATGCGCGTCCGATCCGCGCCGAGCACCTGACCCTGCCCGCCGAAGTCCAGGCCAACCTGCTGCCCAACGAGCAGTACAAGAAAGTCACGCCGATCAAGGACGCCGATGCCTGGGAGAAGACCTCCAAGGCCCTGCCACAGAAATGGCAGGAAGAAGTAATCATCAACATGCAGTAATGCTGCATCTGTAGGAGCGAGGCTTGCCCGCGATCCAGGCACTGCGGTCTGTCTTGAACCGCAGTGAAGCCATCGCAGGCAAGCTCCGCTCCTACAGGACTGTTCTGCCTTGCGGAGTCCTCGCCCCATGTCACACAACGTCATCCTTGTCGTGCTCGACGGCCTCAACCACGAGGTCGCCCGCCATGCCATGGGACACCTTCAGGCCTATGTCGGCGCAGGACGCGCAGCGCTGTACAAACTGGAATGTGAACTGCCGGCCCTGTCCCGACCGCTCTACGAATGCATCCTGACCGGGGTGCCGCCGCTCGACAGCGGCATCGTGCACAACAACGTCTCGCGCCTGTCCAACCAGCGCAGCATTTTCCACTATGCCAGCGCCGCCGGGCTCAGCACCGCCGCCGCGGCCTATCACTGGATCAGCGAGCTGTATAACCGCTCGCCGTTCGAGCCGGCCCGGGACCGACATACCGACAACAAGAAGCTGCCGATCCAGCACGGGCATTTCTACTGGAACGACCACTATCCCGATTCCCATCTGTTCGCCGATGCCGAGCACCTGCGGCTGCGCCATGCCCCGAACTTTCTGCTGGTGCACCCGATGAACATCGACGACGCCGGGCACAAGCACGGCCTCGACACCCCGCAGTACCGCAACAGCGCACGCACGGCCGACATCATCCTCGCCGACTACCTGCAAGGCTGGCTCGACGCCGGCTACCAGGTGCTGGTGACGGCCGACCATGGCATGAACAACGACCGCTCCCACAACGGCCTGCTGCCCGAGGAACGGGAAGTGCCGCTGTTCGTCCTCGGCGATGCGTTCAGCTTCAGCCCTGTCGCCACGCCGGATCAGACCGAGCTGTGCGGCACCATCTGCGAATTGCTCGGCGTGCCCCACGACAAACCTGTATGCCGGGAGTTGCTGAAGTGAATGCATTCACCCGCGGCAAATGGCTGGCGATCCTGTGCCTCTTGCCCTTTGCCCTGTTCTTCATCGTGTTCCAGATCGCCCCGCTGCTCTGGGTGCTGGTCAACAGCCTGCAATCGGAAGAGTTCGGCTGGGGCCTGGCCAACTTCAACAAGATCTTCAGTTCCAGGTTCTATCTGCAGGCCATCCAGTACAGCCTGGAGATCAGCTTCTGGTCGAGCCTGTTCGGTATCGTCATCGCGATACTCGGCAGCTACTCGCTGCGCCGGGTCGACTCGAAGCTGCGCAACTTCGTCAACGCCTTCGCCAACATGACCAGCAACTTCGCCGGCGTGCCCCTGGCGTTCGCCTTCATCATCCTGCTGGGCTTCAACGGCAGCATCACCATCATGCTCAAGCAGGCGGGGATCATTCAGGACTTCAACCTGTACTCCAAGACCGGCCTGATCATCCTCTACACCTACTTCCAGATCCCCCTGGGCGTGCTGCTGCTCTACCCGGCCTTCGACGCCCTGCGCGAAGACTGGCGCGAGTCCGCCGCATTGCTCGGCGCCAGTGGCTGGCAGTTCTGGCGCCACATCGGCCTGCCGGTGCTGACCCCCGCGCTGCTGGGGACCTTCGTGATCCTGCTGGCCAATGCCCTGGGCGCCTACGCCACGGTCTATGCGCTGACCACCGGCAACTTCAACGTGCTGCCGATCCGCATCGCCGCCATGGTTTCCGGCGACATCTCCCTGGATCCGAATATGGCCAGCGCCCTGGCCGTGGTCCTGGTGGCGCTGATGACCCTGGTGACCATCGTCCATCAGCTGCTGTTGAAGAGGAGCTACCATGTCTCGCGCTGAACCCGGCTCCGCCGCCCTCTATCACCGGCTCGTGGTGTACCTGCTGTTCGCCATCCTCCTGCTGCCGCTGGCCGGGACCCTGATCTACTCCATCGCCAGCAGCTGGTCGGCGACCATCCTGCCCAGCGGCTTTACCTTCAAGTGGTACATCCAGCTATGGAGCGATCCGCGCTTCCTGCACGCCTTCGGCCAGTCGCTGCTGGTCTGCGTCGGCGCCCTGATCCTGTCGGTGGTGCTGATCCTGCCGCTGCTGTTCGTGGTGCACTACCACTTCCCGCGGCTCGACGCGCTGATGAACATCCTGATCCTGCTGCCGTTCGCGGTGCCGCCGGTGGTCTCCTCGGTGGGCCTGCTGCAACTCTACGGTTCCGGCCCGTTCGCCATGGTCGGCACGCCGTGGATCCTCGTCGGCTGCTACTTCACCGTGGCCCTGCCCTTCATGTACCGGGCGATCACCAACAACCTGCAGGCGATCAACCTGCGCGACCTGATGGACGCCGCCCAGCTGCTGGGCGCCAGCACCTGGCAAGCGGCCTTCCTGGTGGTGCTGCCGAACCTGCGCAAGGGCCTGATGGTGGCCCTGCTGCTGTCGTTCTCGTTCCTGTTCGGCGAGTTCGTGTTCGCCAACATCCTGGTGGGCACCCGCTACGAAACCCTGCAGGTCTACCTGAACAACATGCGCAACAGCAGCGGCCACTTCACCAGCGCGCTGGTGATTTCCTACTTCTTCTTTGTGCTGGTTCTGACCTGGGCCGCCAACATCTTGAACAAGGACAAAAGCCAATGAGCTTCGTCAGCGTCCAACACCTGCAGAAAAGCTACTCTCCATCAGGGCATGCTGGCACCCCGGTGTTCAGCGACATCAACTGCGAAATCCACAAGGGCGAATTCGTCACCCTCCTCGGCCCGTCCGGCTGCGGCAAGTCCACCCTGCTGCGCTGCATCGCCGGCCTGACCCCGGTGGACGCCGGCAAGATCCTCCTCGACGGCCACGACATAGTGCCCCTGAGCCCGCAGAAGCGCGGGATCGGCATGGTGTTCCAGAGCTATGCGCTGTTCCCCAACATGACCGTGGAGCAGAACGTGGCCTTCGGCCTGCGCATGCAGAAGGTCAACACCGACGAGAGCCGCAAGCGCGTGCTCGAAGTCCTGCGCCTGGTGGAGCTGCACGACTTCGCCAGTCGTTATCCCCATCAACTGTCCGGGGGCCAGTGCCAGCGCGTGGCCCTGGCCCGCTCGCTGGTGACCCGTCCGCGCCTGTTGCTGCTGGACGAGCCGCTGTCGGCGCTGGACGCACGGATCCGCAAGCACCTGCGCGAGCAGATCCGGCAGATCCAGCGCGAACTGGGGCTGACCACGATTTTCGTCACCCATGACCAGGAAGAAGCCCTGACCATGTCGGACCGCATCTTTCTGATGAACCAGGGCAAGATCGTCCAGAGCGGCGACGCCGAGACGCTCTACACCGCCCCGGTGGATGTGTTCGCTGCGGGCTTCATCGGCAACTACAACCTGCTGGATGCGCAAAGCGCCAGCAAGCTGCTGCAGCGGCCGATCAACGGGCGTATCGCGATACGCCCCGAAGCCATCGAACTGCGCAAGGACGGCGAACCCGACGCACAGATCCGCAGCCACAGCCTGCTGGGCAACGTGATCCGCTACCGGGTCGAAGCCCGTGGCGTGGAACTGGTGGTGGATGTGTTGAACCGCTCGCCGGACGACCTGCACCCGGACGGTCAACGCCTGGCACTTTCCATCGATCCCACGGCCCTCTGTGAGGTAGCTTGACGGCAGCGACAAGCTTCAAGCTGCGAGCTTCAAGTTATAGATAGACTGCTAAGCACCTAAATCCAATTCTTGCAGCTTGAAGCTTATAGCTTGAAGCTGTTCTCGGAGAGAACTGCACTAATGGCCCTGGCAATTTTTGATCTGGACGAAACCCTGATCCACGGCGACTGCGCCACCCTCTGGAGCGAACAGATGGGGCGCCTGGGCTGGGTCGACAGCGAGTCTTTCATGCGCCGCAACAATGAGCTGATGGACGCCTACAGCCACGGCAAGCTGGCTATGGAAGAGTTCATGGCCTTCAGCCTGGAGCCGATGGCCGGCCGTACTCCGGAAGAAGTCGGGCACCTGGTCGGCCCCTGGGTCGAGGATGTGATCGAGCCGATCATTTTCAGCGACGCCTGCAAGGCCATCGCCGCACACCGCAAGGCCGGCGACCGGATCCTGGTGATCTCGGCCTCGGGCACCCATCTGGTCCAGCCCATTGCCGAACGCCTGGGCATCGATGAAGTCCTGGGGATCGAGCTGGAGGTGCTGCACGGGGTCTACAGCGGCAATACCCTGGGCACCCTGACCTACCGCGAAGGCAAGGTCACCCGCCTGCTGGAATGGCTGGATGCCGAAGAAGAAAACCTCGAAGGCGCAAGCTTCTATTCCGATTCGCGCAACGACCTGCCGCTGCTGCTGAAGGTCGACTACCCGCACGTGGTCAACCCGGACCCGGTGCTGCGCGAACACGCGGAAAAGGCCGGCTGGCCGATTCACCAGTGGAAATAAGCGCCACTGTAAGCCGCTGCCGCAGGCTGCGATCGCCCACAACGTGGGCGCAAGATCTGAAGATCGCTGAAGCCCTTCGGGCTTATCGCAGCCTGCGGCAGCGGCTACAGGATCAGACCAACGTTTCGTCGATCAGCAACACCAGCTTGCCCGACACCTGATTGGTCGCCAGCTCGGCAAAGGCCGCCTCGGCGTCCTTGATCGGGAAGGTCATGGCCAGCTGCGGGCTCAGGCGCCCTTCGGCGAACAGCGGCCAGACATGCTGGCTGAGGTCGCTGAACAGATCGGCCTTGAACTGCTCGTCGCGGCTGCGCAGGGTCGAACCCAGCAACTGGATGCGCTTGCCGAGGATCTGCGCCAGGTCCAATTGGGCCTCGCGCCCGCCCATCAGCCCGATCAGCACCCAGCGCCCGTCCAGGGCCAGCAGCTTGACGTTGTGCGCCGCATAGTTGGCGCCGACCGGATCCAGGATCACATCGAATGGCCCGAAATCCCGCAGCCCTTCCAGGCCATCGGTGCGCACCACTCCGCCCTGGGCCCCCAGCGCTTCACAGTAGGCCAGGCGATCGGCGGAACCGACACTGACCCAGCACGGGTTGCCGAAAGCCTTGCACAGCTGGATCGCCGCCGAACCGACGCCACTGGCGCCAGCGTGCAGCAGGACCTTTTCCCCCGGCTTGAGGGCCGCCAGCTGGAACAGATTCAGCCAGGCGGTGCTGTACACCTCGGGCAGCGCCGCCGCTTCCGCCAGGGACAGCCCTTCCGGCACCGGCAGGACATGACGAGCATCGACCACCACTTCCTCGGCCATGCCGCCACCGGCCAGCAGCGCGCAGACCCGATCGCCGACCTGCCACGCAGAGCCCGGGCCGACCTCGCTGATCACGCCCGAACACTCCAGGCCCAGCACCTTGCTGGCGCCCGGTGGCGGCGGATAGAGCCCGGCCCGTTGCAACAGGTCGGCCCGGTTCAGTCCCGCAGCTGCCACGCGGATTCGCACTTGTCCTACGTCGCACGTCGGACTCGGCTCTTCAACCCACTCCACATGACCTTCAACGCCTTGCAATGCTTTCACAGTGCCTCCATAGTGAGTCTGGACTGAGCCCGGAGCTGTAGCACCGGGCTTTTTGCATTATGCGACCGGCCCTTGTGGAACCGGCGACTTCAAAGACGGCCTAATATGCGTTATCAATTGCCCCCGCGTCGAATCAGCATGAAGCATTTGTTCCCCAGCACCGCCCTCGCTCTTTTCATTGGTCTCGGTCTGCTGCCGATGTCGACCAATACGTTCGCAGCCAATAGCTGGGACAAACTTCAGCCGGATCGCGACGAGGTAATTGCCAGCCTCAATGTCGTCGAGCTGCTCAAGCGTCATCATTACAGCAAGCCACCGCTGGACGACGCACGCTCGGCGATCATCTATGACAGCTACCTGAAGCTGCTGGACCCGTCGCGCAGCTACTTCATGGCCAGCGACATCGCGGAATTCGACAAGTGGAAAACCCAGTTCGACGACTTCCTGAAGAGCGGTGACCTGAACGCCGGCTTCATCATCTACAAACGCTACCTGGACCGCGTCAAGGCGCGCCTGGACTTCGCCCTGGCCGAGCTGGGCAAAGGCGTCGACAAATTCGACTTCACCACCAAGGAATCCTTGCTGATCGATCGCAAGGACGCACCTTGGCTCAAGACCACCGCGGAGCTCGACGACCTGTGGCGCAAACGCGTCAAGGACGAAGTCCTGCGCATGAAGATCGCTGGCAAGGAACCCAAGCAGATTCAGGAAACGCTGACCAAGCGCTACAAGAATCAGCTCGCCCGCCTGGACCAGACCCGCGCCGAAGATATCTTCCAGGCGTACATCAACACCTTCGCCATGTCCTACGACCCGCACACCAACTATCTGTCGCCGGATAATGCGGAGAACTTCGACATCAACATGAGCCTGTCGCTGGAAGGCATCGGCGCCGTGTTGCAGAGCGACAACGACCAGGTCAAGGTCGTGCGCCTGGTGCCGGCCGGCCCGGCGGACAAGACCAAGCAAGTGGCGCCGGCGGACAAGATCATCGGCGTGGCCCAAGGCGACAAGGAAATGGTCGACGTGGTCGGCTGGCGCCTGGACGAAGTGGTCAAGCTGATCCGCGGTCCGAAAGGCTCGGTGGTGCGCCTGGAAATCATCCCGGCGAGCAACGCGCCGAACGACCAGACCAGCAAGATCGTCTCCATTACCCGCGAAGCGGTGAAGCTGGAGGAGCAGGCGGCGAAGAAGTCGATCCTCAATCTCAAGCAAGATGGCAAGGACTACAAGCTCGGGGTGATCGAGATCCCGGCCTTCTACCTGGACTTCAAGGCCTTCCGTGCCGGCGATCCGGACTACAAGAGCACCACCCGTGACGTGAAGAAGCTGCTGACCGAGTTGCAGAAAGACAAGGTCGACGGCGTGGTCATCGATTTGCGCAACAACGGCGGCGGCTCCCTGCAGGAAGCCACCGAACTGACCAGCCTGTTCATCGACAAGGGCCCTACCGTGCTGGTGCGTAACGCCGACGGCCGGGTCGACGTGCTCGAAGATGAAAACCCTGGCGCCTTCTACAAAGGGCCGATGGCGCTGCTGGTCAACCGTCTCTCGGCTTCGGCCTCGGAGATTTTCGCCGGTGCGATGCAGGACTATCACCGCGCGCTGATCATCGGTGGCCAGACCTTCGGCAAAGGCACCGTGCAGACCATCCAGCCGCTCAACCACGGCGAGCTGAAACTGACCCTGGCCAAGTTCTACCGGGTTTCCGGGCAGAGCACCCAGCACCAGGGCGTACTGCCAGACATCGATTACCCGTCGATCATCGACACCAAGGAAATCGGCGAAAGCGCCCTGCCCGAAGCCATGCCGTGGGACACCATTCGCCCGGCCATCAAGCCGGCGGTGGATCCGTTCAAGCCGTTCCTCACGCAACTGAAATCCGAGCATGACGCGCGCTCGGCCAAGGACGCCGAGTTCGTCTTCATCCGCGACAAGCTGGCCCTGGCCAAGAAGCTGATGGCGGAAAAAACCGTCAGCCTCAACGAAGCCGAACGTCGGGCGCAGCACGCCGACATCGAGGCCAAGCAACTGGCGCTGGAAAACATCCGCCGCAAGGCCAAGGGTGAAGAGCCGCTCAAGGAGCTGAAGAAAGAAGACGAGGACGCCATCGCGGCCGCCGATCCGGACAAGACCAAGCCGGAAGACGATGCTTATCTGAGCGAAACCGGGCGAATCCTCCTCGATTACCTGAAGCTCAACACTGCGGTAGCCAAGCACTGAGATGATGGCAATTCAATGCTGACGCTCCTCGGAGCGTCATCAAACAGTCATCATTCTGTCGTGAAATAAAGGACCGGGCGCTGCTCTTGAATCAAGGGCGCGCCCGGTCCTTTTTTTATCGACAGAGATCGCCATGACCACGACCGAACAGCTGAGTGCCTTGAGCTCAATCCTGGCTCAAAGCGGTTTGCACAGTCTGTTCCAGCCGATCATCTGTCTCTCCGAACGGCGCATTCTCGGCTATGAAGCCTTGACCCGCGGCCCGTCCAACAGCCCGCTGCACTCCCCTGTCGCCCTGTTTGCCGTGGCCCGCCAGGTCGGACGCCTCAGCGAGCTGGAAATCGCCTGCCGCCAGAGCGCCTGCAAGGGTTTCAGCGAACAGCAGTTGCCCGGCAAGCTGTTCCTCAACGTGTCTCCGGAATCACTGCTGGAGGCCGCCCACCAGCCCGGCCGCACCCTGCAATTGTTGCAGGACTTCGGTATCCCGCCGAGCCAGGTGGTGATCGAACTCACCGAGCAGACGCCGATCGATGACTTCCAGTTGCTGCACAATGCGCTGCATCACTATCGGGACATGGGTTTCTCGATTGCCCTGGACGACCTCGGCGCCGGTTATTCGAGCCTGCGCCTGTGGTCCGAGCTGCGCCCGGACTACGTGAAGATCGACCGGCACTTCATCGACGGCATTCACCAGGACGCCCTCAAGCGCGAATTCGTCGGTTCGATCCTGCAAATTGCCAAGGCCTCCCGTGCCCAGGTGATCGCCGAGGGCATCGAAGTGGCGGAAGAGCTGGAGGTGCTCACGGAAATGGGCGTGGACCTGCTGCAGGGTTATCTGCTCTGCCGTCCCCAGGAGCATCCACCCCGCGATGGCCGCAACCTGCTGCCCAAGCGCGAAAACACTCCCGCGACACTCAACGACGAAGGCAGCGACCTCAGTGCCCTGCTCAACGAACAACCAGCGGTGGCACGCAACATACCAACGGCCAGGGTGCTGGAAGCCTTCCGCCGCCAGGCCAACCTCAACTCGCTGGCGGTGCTCGATGAACAGGGCCAGCCTTGCGGCATCGTGCACCGCCATTCGTTGTCCGACGCCCTGCTCAAGCCCTTTGCCACCGATCTGTTTGCCCGCAAGCCCATCAGCCGCCTGATGAACGATGACTTCCTCGCGGTGGAGCTCAGCCAGTCGCTGCAACAGGTCAGCCGCTTGATCACCAGCCGCGCCCGGCAACGGATCGAGGAGGATTTCATCATCACCCTCAACGGCGGCTACCTGGGCCTGGGGCGGGTGATCGATGTGCTCAAGCTGATTACCGAACTGAAGATCCAGCAGGCGCGTTATGCCAACCCCTTGACCCTGCTGCCTGGCAACGTGCCGATCCAGCAGTGCCTGACCCACCTGCTGCAACAAGGGCGGGAATCGCTGATCTGTTACGTGGACATCGACAGCTTCAAGCCCTTCAACGATATCTATGGCTACGGCCGTGGCGATGAAGTGCTGCTGTGTCTGGCGCAGTGCCTGAATGACCGGGTGGACCCCAGCCGTGACTTCGTCGGCCATATCGGCGGCGACGACTTTCTCCTGGTATTGGGCCCCGAGGACTGGCAAAAGCGCCTGAACCAGCTGCTGGACGACTTCCACAGCCAGTGCCGGCGCTTCTATCGCAGCGAACACCTCGAAGCCGGCTGCTTCATCGCCCCCAACCGCCAGGGCATTCGCCAGGAGTTCGCCTTGCTGTCACTGTCCATTGGCGTGGTGCATCTGTATCCACAGGCCTGTGGACAACTCGACGCCAGCCAGTTGGCCGAGCTGGCCTCGCAAGCCAAGCATCACGCCAAGAACGTGCCGGGCTACAGCATCCATGTGATCGACAGCCGCCAGGTGGCCGGCGGCTTTACGACTGACGCGGCCCCGCTAGCGGATCCGACGTACTCGACGGATTCAGCTGCGCCAGCTTGAGCTCGGCCAGGGGATGTCCGGCTTTCGCCGCCAGCCTCCACCAACGGGCCGCTTCTGCCGCATCCCCAGCCTTGCTGGGTGAGCCGGCCAGGCTGATGACGCCCATCTGATAGGCCGCCTTGGCGTCCCCGGCCAAGCCGGCAAGACGCAACAGGCGTATGCCTTCTTCGCGAGCCCCCAGGCCCTGGCCACGAAAGGTCAGGATATGGCCATAAAAGCTCTGTGCGCCGACGTCCCCCAGGGTCGCCATGCGCGCCAGTTGCCCTTCCAGCCAGTGCCAGCCCCGGGGTTGACGCACAAACCAGGGCCAATGAAACAACCGACGGGCCAGCCAGTAGCCGGCCCGCGCCTTGAGGCGCCAGTACACTCAGGCCTCCGCCGACTCTGGGTATTCGTACTCGAATACACGCACCACTTCCGAGGCATGCCATGAAGCGGCCGCCACCCCGTCGGAAGGCCCGGAAAAACGCCCGAGGCGCTCCACACACTCGAAAAAACCGGTGCGCGGCAAACGGCTCGCCCCCTGGCTGATCACCAGCGAACTGCGCAACGGCTGCTCCGCACGCGCATCCAGCGCGGCCAGATGCTCAAGGGCCGCCGTCAGGGTCTGCATGGCGGGGCTGGGTAGCTGCAAGCGCTCAAGCAGAGCGCGATAGGTCAAAAGATGGCGTTGCCGACGGGCCTGGTCGAGTTCCCCCAACAGGCCATCCCAATGTTGACGACTGATCCTTACGCTCACGATTCATCCCTCCAACCCGGAACCGTCAATTCCCAGGCCAGGCTACGGCGTATAGCGGCGTCCGGTTGACGCTCACCGCTTTCAATCATGGCCAGATATGACGGACTGATACCTACCGTACGGGCAAGCGCCTCGATGGCGATTCCCTTGGTTTCGCGCAAACTGCGGAGTTGATCCAGACCCGGAAGCGGCTGGTCGGCTGCGGTCGCGACAGGCCCCCTAGCCTCTCGCGAAGATTGATCGGTGACACCTGCGGCTTTTAGCAAAGCCTGATACTGAGCCCATGGCAGAACCGCATACTCGGGCTCGCCATCGCGTGCAATTATCTGAATATCCATTACTACCCCGTAGGACGACACATAACGAGTCGGACTTTTCCTTATGAAGTGTAATCCTAACAGTCACTAAGGTCGCGGGGGCATCGTTGTATGGATCCGAATTCACCTCAGTTTTTCTTCGGACCTTCCAATTGCAGTTGTTCCGGGGTGTCGGGCAAGCGCTCCACCACCGCCAGCTTCTCCGGTTGCTGGCGATTGCGCCAGGCGCGAAAGGCGCTGAGTTCGCCGTCCAGGGTTTTCATGATCCAGGCCAGCACGGCGATGTCATCGAGCATGCCGAACATGGGCAGGAAGTCCGGGATCGCATCCAGCGGACTGAGGAAGTACATCAGGCCCGCGACCACCGACAACAGCGCCTTGGGGCTGATGGCACGGTACTCGCCACGCCAATAAGCCAGGCACAGGGCCTGCAGCAGGCGCAAATCGTCCTTGAACTTGCCGAGCCGGCCGCCTTGCAAGGCGCCTTTGCTGGCCACGGCGAACAGCAGGGTCGGCAGCCGGCCACGGCTGAGCAAGCGGCCGGCCAGGGGCAGGAAGCGGGCAAAATTCCAGGGTGCTTTCATCGTCACTCCCACTGAAATGTTATCCACACAAATTGTGGATAACCTTGTGAACAGAGCCGCTTTTCACAGCTGAAAGCCCCGTTTTACAAGGGCTCGGCTCAGATCGGGCGTTTTTTACTCACATAAAAAAACCCATAATTTCATTGACTTGGCAGCCTCATGCGGCTAGCCGCAGCGCGTCCTGTTAAGACTATGCCTTATGCCATGGGTTCGCATTTTTTCCCGGACCAACGACCAGATACGACAACGCCCCGTAAGGACGGGGCGTTGTCATTGAACCAGACGAAGATTACTTGGCGTCGTCTTGTTTCGCTGGATCCTTGATGCCCAGCAGTTCCAGCTCGAACACCAGGACCGAGTTGGCCGGAATGGCCGGGCTCGGGCTCTGTGCGCCGTAGGCCAGGTCGCTCGGGATGTACAGCTTGTACTTCTCGCCGACGTGCATCAGTTGCAGGCCTTCGACCCAACCCGGAATCACGCCGCTGACCGGCAGATCGATCGGGCTGCCGCGCTCGACCGAGCTGTCGAACACAGTGCCGTTGGTCAGGGTACCGGTGTAGTGAACGGTCACCACGTCGGTCGGCTTAGGCTGGGCGCCATCGGCTTTCTTCAGCACTTCGTACTGCAGGCCCGAGGCGGTAGTGGTCACGCCAGCCTTCTTGCCGTTTTCTTCGAGGAATTTCTTGCCGGCTGCTGCCGACTCTTCGCTCATCTTGGCCATGCGCTCTTCAGCACGCTTTTGCAGCGCGGCGAAGGCTTCGACCAGTTCGTCGTCTTTCAGCTTCTGTTCTTTCTTGCCGATGGCATCTTCGATGCCCTGGGCTACAGCTTTGGAATCCAGATCATCCATACCTTCCTGGGCAAGGCTTTTGCCCATGTTCAGGCCGATACCATAGGAAGCTTTCTGCGCCGGGGTTTTCAGCTCCACGCTGGTCTGCGAGTCACAACCCGCGAGTACCAGGCTAACCAGGGCTACCGCCGCCGCTAACCGATGCTGTTTCATGCTATTTCCTTGTTCATGCGCCTAAAGGGCATTCGAGTAAAGCCGCGAGCTTATCAGGCGGCCACGACCAATGGCTACCGGCATGAGAGCTGGATTAACCCGATAAGTTCACGTGTTTAAAAGCATTTTGCCGGCCATTACAACGAGTGCGGGGAAGAATGCATCACGCACAAAGTAATGACACCTGGCTGATATCTGACGTAATGGCCACTTGCCCGGCAGTTTGCCCTGAGGCATAAGAGAGCCACAATTCGACAAGGATGTACATCTTGCGCCTCTTATCCCGTGTTTTGCTGCTGATTCTCGCCCTGATCGGCATCGCCCTGGCCGTAGTTCTGTATTACGTGGCCAATCCGAAATTGCCCGACTATGTGCCCGCCCGACAGGTGCATTATCAGGATCAATGGAGCGCCGCCGACCGCCAGGCCTATTACTTCACGCCTCAGGGCACGCAGGTGAAGGGCCTGCGCTATGAGTGGTTCGCCGCCCTGGAACTGCCCTTCTCCACGCAACGCTTCGCCGCGCCCCAGTACCTGGCCCGCTTTGGTTTCCTGGTGGACCCGGCGCAACAGGCCAGCGCCGATAATCCGGCGAGCCTGCCGGTCGGTTTCACCCGCCATCAGAACCCTGGCAGCCCGCAGCACTACCTGGACATCACCTGCGCCGCCTGCCACACCGGCGAGCTGCGCTACAACCAGCAAGCCCTGCGGATCGACGGCGGTTCGGCGCAGCATGTGCTGCCCTCCAGCGTGCCCACCCTGCGCGGCGGCAGCTTCGGCCAGGCGCTGGTCGCCAGCCTGGCGTCGACCTATTACAACCCGTGGAAATTCGAGCGGTTCGCCCGCAACGTGCTGGGCCAGAACTACGATGCCGAGCATGAACAGCTGCGCAAGGACTTCAAGGCATCGCTGGACACCTTCCTGCGCGTCGCCTGGAACGACACCCACCGTGGCCTCTACCCCACCGAAGAAGGCCCCGGGCGTACCGATGCCTTTGGCCGGATCGCCAACGCCAGCTTCGGCGACGCCATTTCCCCCGACAACTATCGGGTAGCCAATGCGCCGGTGGATTACCCCCAGCTATGGGACATCTGGACCTTCGACTGGGTGCAGTGGAACGGCTCGGCCCAGCAACCCATGGCCCGCAATATCGGCGAGGCGCTGGGCGTCGGCGCCACCCTGAATTTCTTCGATGCCCAGGGCCAGCCGCTCAAGGGCGATGCCCGCTATCCATCAAGCGTTCGGGTGCGCGACCTCAATCGCATCGAAGAAACGCTGCAACGGCTGAAACCGCCAACCTGGCCCGAAGAACTGTTCGGCAGCATCGATAAACCACTGGCGGCCAAGGGGCGAGCGCTGTTCGCGGAAAACTGTGCGGGTTGCCATGTCCCGCCGGTCAGCGAGGTCAACGGACGTCCGGTGCAACGACTGAAGATGCTGCCGATTGCGGTAATTGGCACCGACCCGAACACGGCCAACAATATTGCCGACCACCGTTATGACCTGAGCGCGCTGCAATGGGATGCCGCCGAGCTGGCCCAGTCGAATGTCGAGCTGCACCCAACGCCCGGCGAACCGCTGGACATGCGTCAGCTGTCCGTGGCCAAGGGCCTGGCCTATGTCACGGCCTTCGTCGAGGAACGCGCCTATCGGGACGCCCAGGTGACCCCGGCCGAACGCCCGCGACTCGACGGCTACGGCCTGCCGATCGGTGTCCGCGAACTGCGTGCCTACAAGGCCCGGCCGCTGGCTGGCGTGTGGGCCACCCCACCCTTCCTGCATAACGGTTCGGTACCCAGCCTGTACCAGTTGCTCTCGCCTCAGGCCGAACGCGCCAGCACCTTCTATAAAGGCACCTTCGAATACGATCCGAAGCACCTGGGATACCGCACCGCCCCCTTCAAGAACGGCTTCCTGTTCGATACGCGGGTCAGCGGCAACCACAACAGCGGCCATGAATTCCGCTCGGGCAAGCGCGGCAACGGGGTGATCGGCCGTCTGCTGCAACCCGAGGAACGCTGGGCGCTGCTGGAATATCTGAAAGTGCTGGGCGGGCCGCTGGAGGCGCAACTGCCATGACCCTGCCCCTCATCGAAAGGACGCTTTCATGCTGATCACCTTATGGCTGCGCCTTGGTGCGCTGCTGCTCAAGACACTTATGCTGCTGGCGCTGATCGCTCTGCTCGGCTGGGCACTGAACAGCGCCTGGTCGATCTGGCGCTACCAGGGGCCGGTCTCGACCGAAGAACAGGTCCCGCCCGGCGAAGCCGCCATGACCCAGGACATCATCCAGACCGCCGTGCGCATCGTCGATCAGCACCGGGATAACACCCGTTACCTGCGCGACGCCCATGCCAAGGCCCACGGCTGCGTAAAGGCCGAGGTCCAGGTTCTCGAGCAACTGACGCCACCGTTGCGCCAGGGCGTGTTCGCCGAACCCGGCAAGACCTGGCAAGCCATGGTGCGGCTGTCCAACGGCAATGCTTATCCACAGTTCGACAGCATTCGTGACGCGCGTGGGATGGCGATCAAGTTGTTGAATGTGCCTGGCACCCAGCTATTGAAGGAGCAGCAGGGCCGTGGCGAGCAGGATTTCGTGATGTTCAACCATCCGAACTTCTTCGTCAGCGATGTCGCCGAGTATCGGCAAAATGTCGCCGCTCAGGCGGACGGGAAAAAGGTCGGAGCTTTTTTCCCTGGCTGGGACCCACGTACCTGGCAGGTCCGTCACCTGTTCATTGCCTTGGCCACCCTGTCGCCGCCCCCGGCCAGCCCGACGCAAACCCGCTATTTTTCGGTTTCGCCCTACAAGTTCGGCGGCGCCAACGCCAAGTTCCGCGTCGCACCGGATCCGGACAGCTGCCCGGCGTACAACCTGCCCCCACAGAACCAGGCCCTGCCCAACTTTCTGCGCAACGCCCTGAACCAGCAGCTGTCGACCGACCGGGTGCCGGCCTGCTTCGTATTGCAGGTGCAACGCCAGGACCCGAGCCACTACATGCCTATCGAAGACACCAGCATCGAATGGCGAGAAAGCGATGCGCCCTTCGAAACCGTGGCGCGGATCAGGATCCCCGCCCAGGACTTCGATACCCCGCAACAGAACCTGCAATGCGACAACCTCTCCTTCAACCCCTGGTTCGGCCTGGAGGCGCACCGCCCCATCGGCGGCATCAACCGCCTGCGCAAGGCGGTATACGAAGCGGTCAGCGACTACCGGCACAGCCGCAACGCCGAACAGTGATCCACAAACGAAAAAAGCGGCCCGCAGGCCGCTTTTTTGGGGGCATTTGCATACCCCAGACAGCAAAAAGCCCGCGTTAGCGGGCTTTCTGTAATGATCTGGCGTTCAGTGTTCCAGATCATCGAATATGGCGCAGCGGACGGGACTCGAACCCGCGACCCCCGGCGTGACAGGCCGGTATTCTAACCGACTGAACTACCGCTGCGCGTAACACTGAAAGCGAATGGTGGGTGATGACGGGATCGAACCGCCGACCCTCTGCTTGTAAGGCAGATGCTCTCCCGGCTGAGCTAATCACCCTTCACGTTCGGTGTGGCGCGCATTCTACGGAGCGTCCCCTACTCTGGCAAGCACTTTTTAAAATAATTTTTTCAGGCCTTCCAAAGGCTTAGCGGAGGGTTGGCCTATGGAGCTGCGCGGAGAATAATGCCCCCCTTTGTATAAAGGAGAGATTCACCCCATGTGGTTCAAGAACCTGCTTATCTATCGCCTGACCCAAGATCTGCCCTTTGATGCTGAGGCGCTGGAAACCGCACTGGCCACCAAACTGGCGCGTCCATGTGCAAGCCAGGAGTTGACCACTTACGGTTTCGTCGCGCCGTTCGGCAAAGGCGAAGATGCGCCGCTGGTACACGTCAGCCAGGACTTCCTGCTGGTCGCCGCGCGCAAGGAAGAACGTATTCTGCCTGGCAGCGTGGTGCGCGACGCGGTCAAGGAAAAGGTCGAAGAGATCGAAGCCGAGCAAATGCGCAAGGTCTATAAAAAGGAACGCGATCAGATCAAGGATGAAATCATCCAGGCATTCCTGCCCCGCGCCTTTATCCGCCGCTCCTCGACTTTCGCCGCCATCGCGCCAAAACAGGGCCTGATCCTGGTCAACTCGGCCAGCCCGAAACGCGCCGAAGACCTGCTCTCCACCCTGCGCGAAGTGCTCGGTACCCTGCCGGTGCGTCCGCTGACCGTGAAGACCGCGCCGACCGCGATCATGACCGACTGGGTGAAAACCCAACAAGCCGCCGACGACTTCTTCGTCCTCGACGAGTGCGAACTGCGCGACACCCACGAAGACGGCGGCATCGTCCGTTGCAAGCGCCAGGACCTGACCAGCGAAGAAATCCAGCTGCACCTGAGCACCGGCAAGGTGGTCACCCAATTGTCCCTGGCCTGGCAGGACAAGCTGTCCTTCATGCTCGACGACAAGATGACGGTCAAGCGCCTGAAGTTCGAAGACCTGCTGCAGGATCAGGCGGAACAGGACGGCGGCGACGAAGCCCTCGGCCAACTGGACGCCAGCTTCACCCTGATGATGCTGACCTTCGGCGATTTCCTCCCGGCGCTGTTCGAAGCCCTGGGTGGCGAAGAGATTCCACAAGGCATCTGACCTTAGTAGCAGCCAGCTAGCTGGCGACCGGCCGCATCCGGCCTTATCGCCAACCCGCTCGCTCCTGCAGGAGCACCACAGACGCCACCGCTTTCGGTGGCGTTTTCATATAAGAAGGAACAGGCCATGCGTGCACTGGCAGCATTAAGTCGTTTTGTCGGCAATACCTTTGCCTACTGGGTACTGATTTTCGCGGTGGTGGCATTCTGGCAGCCGGGCTGGTTCATCGGCCTCAAGGGCGCCATCGTGCCGCTGCTGGGCCTGGTGATGTTCGGCATGGGCCTGACCCTGAAGCTCGAAGACTTCGCCGAAGTCGCCCGCCATCCATGGCGCGTGGCCCTGGGCGTGGTTGCCCACTTCGTGATCATGCCGGGCGTGGCCTGGTTGCTGTGCCAGGTGTTTCACCTGCCGCCGGAAATCGCCGTCGGCGTGATTCTGGTCGGTTGCTGCCCGAGTGGTACTTCGTCCAATGTCATGACCTGGCTGGCCCGCGGCGACCTGGCGCTGTCAGTGGCGATCGCCGCCGTCACCACCCTGCTTGCGCCGCTGCTGACCCCGGCCCTGATCTGGCTGCTGGCCTCGGCCTGGCTGCCGGTTTCGTTCATGGAGCTGTTCTGGTCGATCCTGCAAGTGGTGCTGCTGCCAATAGTGCTCGGGGTGATTGCTCAGCGTGTGCTCGGCGACCGGGTACGGCATGCGGTGGAAGTGTTGCCGCTGGTGTCGGTGGTCAGCATCGTGATCATCGTCACTGCAGTGGTGGCCGCCAGCCAGGCGAAAATCGCCGAGTCCGGCCTGCTGATCATGGCCGTGGTGATGCTGCATAACAGCTTCGGTTACCTGCTGGGTTACTTCACTGGCCGCCTGTTCAAGCTGCCGTTGGCGCAACGCAAATCCCTGGCCCTGGAAGTCGGCATGCAGAACTCCGGCCTCGGCGCCGCCCTGGCCAGCGCGCATTTCTCGCCGCTGGCGGCGGTGCCGAGCGCACTGTTCAGCGTCTGGCACAACATTTCCGGGGCACTGCTTTCCACCTGGTTCCGCCGCATGAGCGAAAAGGACGAGCGCGTCCTGGCGGCCCAGCAGGCGAGCGACTGAGGAGAAACCTTGATCCCCGAATCAATGATGGGCACTATACTGCGCAACGCGGGGACGACCCCGCGGCTCGATCGAGTCATTAATCTGGGGACGACCCCGTCAATCGATGGAGGTCATCATGTCCTGGATCATTCTGTTTTTCGCCGGCCTGTTCGAAGTGGGCTGGGCCGTCGGCCTCAAGTACACCGACGGTTTCAGTCGCCCTCTCCCCACTGCCCTGACCATCGCCGCCATGGCGGTCAGCCTCGGCCTGCTGGGGCTGGCGATGAAGGAACTGCCGCTGGGCACCGCCTATGCCATCTGGACCGGAGTCGGTGCGGTCGGCACGGTGATCGCCGGGATCATTCTGTTCGGTGAGTCCATGGCGTTGTTCCGCCTGGCCAGCGTGGCGCTGATCATTACCGGGCTGGTCGGCTTGAAGGTCAGCGCGGCCTGACCGGGCGGACGATACAAGCAAGCGCCCCAACAAAAACGCCCACAACTCTGTGGGCGTTTTTATAGGCGCTGGAAACCTAGCGCACGCTACCGCGCAGCTCGCCCACCAGGGTTTGCAAACGGGCCGGTTCGGCACTGTCGGCTGTCACGGCCGAACCCGCCACCAGGGTCACTCGCGACCACAGGCGGCGGAACAGCCCCTTGCTCGGATCGCGACTGAAGAAGCTGCCCCACAGCCCCTGCAACGCCAGCGGAATCACTGGTACCGGCGTTTCTTCGAGAATCCGCGTCAGCCCGCCCTTGAACTCATTGATCTCGCCATCGGCGGTCAGCTTGCCCTCCGGGAAGATGCACACCAGCTCGCCATCCTTGAGGTAGCGGGCAATCTTGGTGAACGCCCTTTCGTAGATCTGGATGTCCTCGTTGCGCCCGGCAATCGGAATGGTCCCGGCGGTACGGAAGATGAAGTTGAGCACCGGCAAGTTGTAGATCTTGTAATACATCACGAAACGAATCGGCCGCCGCACCGCGCCGCCGATCAGCAAGGCATCGACGAAGGACACGTGATTGCACACCAGCAACGCCGCGCCTTCGTCCGGGATCGCCTCCAGGTTGCGATGCTCGACCCGGTACATGGAATGGCTGAGCAGCCAGATCATGAAACGCATGCTGAATTCGGGGACGATCTTGAAGATGTAGGCGTTGACCGCGATATTCAGCAGCGACACTACCAGGAACAGCTGCGGGATCGACAGCTTAGCCAGGCTCAGCAACAGGATCGAGACGATCGCCGACACCACCATGAACAGCGCGTTGAGAATGTTGTTCGCGGCAATCACCCGCGCCCGCTCGTGCTCCGGGGTCCGCGACTGAATCAGGGCGTACAGCGGCACGATGTAGAAACCGCCGAAGATGCCCAGGCCGAGAATATCGATCAGCACCCACCAGGCGTAGCTATAACCTAGTACTTCGATCCAGCCGTAACCCGCCTCGCTGACCGGAATCCCGCCGGAATGCCACCACAGCAGCAGGCCGAACACCGTCAGGCCGAACGAACCAAAGGGCACCAGGCCGATCTCGACCTTACGACCCGAGAGCTTCTCGCACAGCATGGAACCGACTGCGATCCCCACCGAGAACACGGTGAGGATCAGCGTGACCACCGTCTCGTCCCCGTGCATCCACTCCTTGGCGTAGGCCGGAATCTGCGTCAGGTAGATCGCCCCGACAAACCAGAACCACGAGTTGCCGACAATCGAGCGCGACACGGCCGGGGTCTGCCCCAGGCCCAGGCGCAAGGTGGCCCAGGACTGGCTGAAGATATTCCAGTTCAGGCGCAGGTCCGGGGTGGCCGCTGCGGCCCGGGGAATGCCCCGGCTGGCGAGGTAACCGAGCACGGCGACAGCAATGATCGCCGTTGAGACGATGGGTGCGTAATGGGCGGAAGACATCATGATCCCGGCGCCTATGGTCCCGGCAAGAATCGCCAGGAAGGTGCCCATTTCCACCAGGCCGTTGCCCCCCACCAGTTCTTCCTCCCGCAGCGCCTGGGGCAGGATCGAATATTTCACCGGGCCGAACAGCGCCGAGTGGGTGCCCATGGCAAACAGCGCCAGCAGCATCAGCGACAGGTGATCGAAGACAAACCCCACCGCCCCCACGGCCATGATCACGATCTCGCCGAGCTTGATCAGGCGGATCAACGCGTCCTTGGCGAACTTCTCGCCGAATTGCCCGGCCAGCGCCGAGAACAGGAAGAACGGCAGGATAAACAGCAAGGCACAGAGGTTGACCCAGATCGAGCGATCACCCTCGATGGCCAGCTTGTAGAGAATGGCGAGGATCAGCGACTGCTTGAAGATGTTGTCGTTGAACGCACCGAGGGACTGGGTAATGAAGAACGGCAGGAAACGCCGCGTACGAAGCAAGGTGAACTGTGAGGGGTGACTCATCTTCCATGTCCCTGAGTGGCTTGGATGCTGTTATTGGATTATCGATTTTCGATCCAGGCCACAACCTTACCTAAAGTTCGCGGATTATTTCGCTAATCCTGCGATACAAGGCGAAACGAACAACTCGCCCCGATAAGCACCCTGCAGCGTGCGCTTGCCCACCAGCAGCCACATCAGTGCCAGCGCCAGGACCAACAGGCTGCCGAACATCGCGAAAAACGTCAGGTTCAGGGTACTGGCCAGTTTCAGGGTGGTCAGGGCATAGACCCCCAGCGGGAAGGTGAAACCCCACCAGCCAAGGTTGAACGGAATGCCGTCGCGCAGGTAACGCAGGGTGATCAGCAACGCCGTCAGCATCCACCACAGGCCGAACCCCCACAGGGTGATACCGGCCACCAGCCCCAGGCCCTCGGCGATTTCGCCCACTCCGGCCATGCCGTTGGCGGCAAAGATCGCCGGAGCGTCCGCGCCCAGCAGCAACATGCCCAGGGCCCCCGTGCCGATCGGCCCCAGGGCCAGCCAGCTCGAGGCAGCCATGCTTTCGTGAGGCAGCTTATGCAGGGCCATGCGCAGCAGGAGAATGGTCAGGATGCTGAAGGCCACCGGCAGCGAGAAGGCCCAGAGCACATAGCTGGTCACCAGCATCACCAGCTGCGAATGCGCGTCCACCAGGTGCGGCGCCAGCAGCCCGCCACTGGCCGCAGCGACCTCGGCCGCGACCACCGGCAACAGCCAGACCGCGGTCATCTGGTCGATACGGTGCTCCTGGCGGGTGAACATCATGTAGGGAATCAGCACCCCGCAAGCCAGCGACAGCGCCACGTCCAGCCACCACAACAACTCGGCCAGCTGCACCACGCCCTCGCCCCAGCGCGGTACGCCGAACAGCAGAAAACCGTTGATGATGGTGGCCAGGCCCATGGGGATGGTGCCGAAGAACATCGAGACCGTGGAATGCCCGAAAATCCGCCGGGCTTCGTCGAAGAACATTACCCAGCGTGCCGCATAGGCCGCACTGAACACGACGAACAGTACGATGGTGAACAGCCACAGCCCCTCGGCCAACAGGTGCAGGCCCGGGATCTGCAGCGGCAACTGGGCCAACGCCAGGGCCAGTACGCCGGTGCCCATGGTGGCGGCGAACCAGTTGGGGGTGAACTGGCGGATGGCTTCGCGAGGATGTTGCAGCTGGCTCAAGGGCCGTCCGGTTCTGAGGGTGTTGGGGCATGTCATGGTGTGATCTCCTGTCCTCCGATGAGGTGGAGCCATGATAGAAGCGGATCGAATATCTATATAACGGGTAATTTCTCTATCTGTTATCTATTTTACAAATATACAAGCTAGACACTACCTGCGGTTTCCACCACCAGCACCCGCGCCGCGCCTTGCGGATGGGCCACATGCTCGGTGCCGACGTCGGCGTAGAAGATATCGCCCACCTCCAGCAGCACCGACTGTTCCAGGCCGTTCTCCCGATAGTGCATGCGCACCTGGCCATCGAGCACGACAAAGACTTCCTCCCCGTCGTTGGTGTGCCATTTATAAGGCTGGTCGGTCCAATGCAGGCGTGTGGTGATGCCATTCATGTTGGCGATATCCAGCGCTGCCCAGGCCCGCTCTCCGGTGAAGGTTTTACTGCGAATGATCTTCATCGATGCCCACTGCTCCCAAGGCTGGCGCGCGCACCCTGCACGCGCCCGATGTGCAGGCTAACCCAAGCCGGCGCCCGGATCAGCCACCACAGTGCTCAACTTTCCTGGGCGATACAGGCCTTGGCGGTTCGCTGACGCAGCAGCCCCAGCAAAGCGGCCAGGGACAGCAGGATCAACACCGCGCCATAGCCGTCGGTGGTCGCGATCAGGCCGAAGCTGCGCGTCAGGTTTCCCGCCAGCAGGGACGGCAGGCAAAACGCCAGATAACTCAGCACATAAAACGCCGACATCAACCCCGCCCGCTCATGGGGCAAGGCCAGGGGCATCACACTGCGCAGGGCGCCGAGGAACCCGGAGCCAAAACCACCGCCCGTGACCAGGGTGCCGAGGAAGAACAGCGGCAGGCTGGCGGTGTGCACGGCGATGAGGATCAGGCCGATGCCGGCGGCCAATAGGCTCGCGCCCAGCCGCAGAATCTTGTCCGCCGGATGATGGCGCAGGGACAAAATCATCAGGGCACCGCTCAGGGTCAGCACCGCCACCAGGCCGCCACCGATCAGGTTCGAGGTCGAGCCTGTCGCGGTGCGCACCAGCGATGGCGCCAACGACAGAAAGAACCCGCCCACGGCCCACACCGCCACATCCACCGGTAACGCCAGCCACAGTGCCCGTCGCGCCTGGGGCGGCACATGCAGGGTGGGCCGCAGGGAAGCCCAGACACCAGGCTGGGCACTGACCGTCTCCGGCAGGCGCCAGACGTACAGCGCCTGGGCGACAAACAGCCCCAGCAGCAGCCAGTAAGCCAGTTGCAGCGGCAACGGCGCATACTCCACCAGCAAGCCGCTGCCCATCGCCCCGCACGCCATGCCCAGCAAGGGCGCCACGCTGTTGACCAGCGGCCCCTGCTGCCGGTCGGTATCCAGCAGCGCCGCCCCCAGCACACTGGTGGCCATGCCGGTGGCGAAGCCCTGCATCACCCGGGCAGCAATCAGCCAGGCCACGCTGTCGGCCTGGATGAACAGCAGCATCGCCAGTATGTCCAGCAGCAGCGCCACGAAGATCACCGGCTTGCGCCCCAGATAGTCCGAAAGCGAACCCACGGTCAGCAGCGCCGCCAACAGGCTCATGGCGTAGACGCCGAAGATCAGGGTCAAGGTCGCCGAGGAGAATTGCAGCGCTTCCTGATACAGGTGGTACATCGGCGTCGGCACACTGGAAGCGGCGAGAAAACTGAGTAAGGTGATCGCCAGAAACAGCAGTCTGGAGCGGTTTGATAGTGAAGAGTCGACAGGACTGAACATGGGCACGCTCCATTAAAGCTAATATTTTGCTTTTGCGGAGTGTGCTACCGCCTCGCTCTTAAAGCAAATTCTTTGTGTTAAGGTTCGATCCATGGCTATTAAAGAAGGTTTACGCCCAGGCGGGCGCAGTGCCCGGGTGCAGGAATCCATTCACTCGGCAGTCCGTGAACTCCTCGAAGAACAGGAGCGCTCGACCCTGACCGTGCCGCAAATCGCCGTCCGCGCCGGTGTGACGCCTTCGACCATCTACCGGCGTTGGGGTGACCTGTCGGCGCTGCTGGCGGATGTCGCCCTGGAACGCATGCGCCCGGACGGCGAACCGGCCGCCACCGGCAGCCTGCGCGGCGACCTGCGGGCCTGGGCCGAACAATACCTCGACGAAATGAGCTCCGAACCCGGGCGCAACATGATGCGCGACGTGCAATGCAGCGCCACGCCCGGCTATTGCGTGAGCATTCTCAGCGGGCAATTGCAGATCATCCTCGATCGCCACCGACACAGCGAAGCAGCCCTGCCCAGCCTCGATCGACTACTGAACATGACGGTGGCGCCGACGGTGTTCCGCATCCTGTTCGCCGCGGAACCGCTTGACGTGCAGGAGCTGCATGAACTGATCGACATCGCGCTGCGGTCTTGAGGCTGTCCTTACGTTTCTGCAGGAGCGTGCCTGTTCAGGGTAAAGCCTGACAGTTAGCCCTCTTCCCCCCCTGCGACACCTGGCCGCGCCAATACCTTGGTCGACACTGACGAACCCCGAACATCGTGCGAGACTGTCTGACCGGGCTGAAGCGCCCGGCGCGCCTTTATGTTCGGAGTTCCCATGTCGCTGTCCAGCGGGCTGATCGCCATCGTCGCCCTGGCCTATATGGCCATCATGTTCGCCATCGCCTTTTACGGTGACCGTCGCAGCGCGCCCTTGCCGCCGCGGGTGCGTGCCTGGGTGTACAGCCTGTCGCTGGCGGTGTATTGCACCAGCTGGACTTTCTTCGGCGCCGTCGGCCAGGCCGCCGAGCAACTCTGGTCGTTCTTGCCGATCTACCTGGGGCCAATCCTGCTGCTGGTGCTGGCGCCCTGGGTCCTGCAAAAGATGGTGATGATCAGCAAGCAGGAAAACATCACCTCCATCGCCGACTTCATCGCCGCGCGCTATGGCAAATCCCAGTCCCTGGCGGTGGTGGTGGCGCTGATCTGCCTGGTCGGCGTGCTGCCCTACATCGCCCTGCAGCTCAAGGGCATAGTGCTCGGCGTGGACCTGCTGATCGGCGCTGGCGCCGACACCATGGGCACCCGCGCCCAGGACACGGCGCTGATCGTGTCGCTGATCCTGGCGCTGTTCACCATCGTCTTCGGTACCCGCAACCTCGACGCCACCGAGCACCACCGCGGCATGGTGCTGGCGATTGCCTTCGAATCCCTGGTCAAGCTGCTGGCCTTTCTCGCGGTCGGCGCCTTTGTCACCTATGGCCTGTACGACGGTTTCGACGACCTGTTCAGCCAGGCCATGCTTGCACCGCGCCTGGAGCAGTACTGGCAGGAAACCATCAACTGGCCGTCGATGGTGGTGCAGACCGGCGTTGCCATGATGGCGATCATCTGCCTGCCGCGGCAGTTCCACGTCACCGTGGTGGAGAACATCGAGCCCCAGGACCTGCGCCTGGCCAAGTGGGTGTTTCCCGCCTACCTGGCCCTGGCCGCGCTGTTCGTGGTGCCGATCGCCCTGGCCGGGCAGATGATGCTGCCCAGCTCGGTGCTGCCGGATTCCTTCGTCATCAGCCTGCCCCTGGCCCAGGCCCATCCGGCCCTGGCCGTGCTGGCCTTTATCGGCGGCGCGTCGGCCGCCACCGGCATGGTGATCGTCGCCAGCGTGGCGCTGTCGACTATGGTCTCCAACGATATGCTGCTGCCCTGGCTGCTGCGCCGGCAGAGTGCCGAGCGGCCCTTCGAAGTGTTCCGCCACTGGATGCTCTCGGTGCGCCGGGTCAGCATCGTGGTCATCCTGCTGCTGGCCTATGTCAGCTACCGCCTGCTGGGCTCCACCGCGAGCCTGGCGACCATCGGCCAGATCGCCTTCGCCGCCGTGACCCAACTGGCCCCGGCCATGCTCGGCGCGCTGTACTGGAAGCAGGCCAACCGCCGCGGCGTGTTCGCCGGGTTGGCGGCGGGTACTTTCCTGTGGTTCTACACCCTGGTCCTGCCAATCGCCGCCCACAGCCTGGGCTGGTCGCTGAGCAGTTTCCCGGGCCTGGCCTGGCTGCACGGCAACCCGCTGAACCTGCCGATCACGCCCTTGACCCAGGGCGTGGTGCTGTCGCTGGCCGGTAACTTCACCCTGTTCGCCTGGGTTTCGGTGCTGTCGCGCACCCGGGTTTCGGAGCACTGGCAGGCCGGGCGCTTCATCGGCCAGGAAATCAGCGGCCGCCCCAGCTCCCGCTCGATGCTGTCGGTGCAGATCGACGACCTGCTCAAGCTCGCCGCGCGTTTTGTCGGGGAAGAACGGGCCCGCCAGAGCTTCATCCGCTTTGCCTACCGCCAGGGCAAGGGTTTCAACCCCAACCAGAACGCCGATGGCGAATGGATCGCCCATACCGAACGACTGCTGGCCGGCGTACTCGGCGCCTCGTCCACCCGCGCAGTGGTCAAGGCCGCCATCGAAGGGCGGGAGATGCAGCTCGAAGACGTGGTGCGCATCGCCGACGAAGCCTCGGAAGTGCTGCAGTTCAACCGCGCCCTGCTGCAAGGCGCGATCGAGAACATCAGCCAGGGCATCAGCGTGGTCGACCAGTCCCTCAGGCTGGTGGCCTGGAACCGTCGTTACCTGGAGCTGTTCAACTACCCGGACGGGCTGATCAGCGTCGGCCGGCCGATCGCCGACATCATCCGCCACAACGCCGAGCGTGGCCTGTGCGGGCCGGGCGAGGCGGAAGTGCATGTCGCTCGCCGCCTGCACTGGATGCGTCAGGGCCGCGCCCACACTTCCGAGCGGCTGTTCCCCAATGGCCGGGTGATCGAGCTGATCGGCAACCCGATGCCCGGTGGCGGCTTTGTCATGAGTTTCACCGACATCACCCCGTTCCGCGAGGCCGAGCAGGCCCTCACCGAAGCCAACGAAGGCCTGGAACAACGGGTCGCCGAACGGACCCAGGAACTGTCGCAGTTGAATGCCGCGCTGACCGAGGCCAAGGGCACCGCCGAGGCTGCCAACCAGTCCAAGACGCGCTTCCTGGCGGCGGTCAGTCACGACCTGATGCAACCGCTGAATGCTGCCCGGCTGTTCTCCGCCGCCCTCTCCCACCAGGACGACGGTTTGTCCAGCGAAGCCCAGCAATTGGTCCAGCACCTGGACAGTTCCCTGCGCTCCGCCGAAGACCTGATCAGCGACTTGCTGGATATCTCCCGCCTGGAAAACGGCAAGATCAATCCGGAGCGCAAGCCGTTCGTGCTCAACGAGCTGTTCGATACCCTGGGGGCCGAATTCAAGGTGCTGGCCCAGGAGCAAGGCTTGAAGTTCCGCCTGCGTGGCAGCCACCTCAGGGTCGACAGCGACATCAAGCTATTGCGCCGGGTTCTGCAGAACTTCCTGACCAATGCCTTCCGTTACGCCAAGGGGCCTGTGCTACTGGGCGTGCGCCGCCGCGGCAACCAACTGTGCCTGGAGGTCTGGGACCGCGGGCCGGGCATCCCGCTGGACAAGCAGCAAGTGATCTTCGAAGAGTTCAAGCGCCTTGACAGCCACCAGACTCGCGCCGAAAAAGGCCTGGGCCTCGGGCTAGCGATCGCCGATGGGCTGTGCCGCGTTCTCGGCCATGGCCTGCAGGTACGCTCCTGGCCGGGCAAGGGCAGTGTCTTCAGTGTCAGCGTGCCTTTGGCCAAGGCGGCCGTCAGCGCACCGAGGCAGGTGGCCGAACTCAATGGCCATCTGCTGTCCGGCGCCCAGGTGCTGTGCGTCGACAATGAAGACAGCATCCTGATCGGCATGAACAGCCTGCTCTCTCGCTGGGGCTGTCAGGTCTGGACCGCGCGCAACCGGGAAGAATGCGCCGCGCTGCTGGGTGACGGCGTGCGCCCGCAGCTGGCGTTGGTGGACTATCACCTGGACGATGGCGAAACCGGCACCGAGGTCATGGCCTGGCTGCGCACCCAGCTGGGGGATCCGGTGCCAGGCGTGGTGATCAGCGCCGACGGGCGCCCCGAGATGGTCGCCGAGGTACACGCCGCGGGATTGGACTACCTGGCCAAGCCGGTGAAGCCGGCGGCGTTGCGGGCGTTGTTGAGCCGGCATCTGCCGCTCTGAGAGTCCTGTAGTCGCTGCCGCAGGCTGCAATAAGGCCGAAGGCCTTCAGCGATATTGAAAATGCCGCGTCCCCTCCGGGGCCGATCGCAGCCTACGGCAGCGGCTACAGATCAATCCGGCAGTTCGAGCACGGCGCCGTCGGCATCGGTCATTGCCCGCTCCAGCAGGTCCGCCGGCAGGCTCTTGCTGGCGCGCGCGCCGAGCAACCGCAGTTGCTCGCTGCGGCTGACCAGGTTGCCGCGTCCCTCGGTCAGTTTGTTGCGCGCGGCGCTGTAGGCCTTGTCCAGCTGCTGCAGACGATTGCCGACCTCATCCAGATCCTGAATGAACAACACGAACTTGTCGTACAGCCATCCGGCGCGCTCAGCAATTTCCCGGGCGTTCTGGCTCTGCCGCTCCTGCTTCCACAGGCTGTCGATCACCCGCAGCGTGGCCAGCAGCGTGGTCGGGCTGACGATCACGATGTTGCGATCGAAGGCTTCCTGGAACAGGTTGGGCTCGGCCTGCAAGGCGGCGGAAAAGGCTGCTTCTATGGGTACGAAGAGCAATACGAAATCCAGGCTGTGCAAACCTTCCAGGCGCTTGTAGTCCTTGCCGGCCAGGCCTTTGACGTGATTGCGCAAGGACAGCACATGCTGCTTCAGCGCCGCCTGGCCGATCACTTCGTCGTCCGCCGCGACAAACTGCTGGTAGGCGGTCAGGCTGACCTTGGAATCCACCACCACCTGCTTGTCACCGGGCAACATGATCAGCACGTCGGGCTGGAAACGCTCGCCGTCAGGCCCTTTGAGGCTGACCTGGGTCTGGTACTCGCGGCCCTTCTCCAGGCCCGCATGCTCCAGCACCCGCTCGAGAATCAGCTCGCCCCAGTTGCCCTGGGTTTTCTGGCCCTTGAGCGCGCGCGTCAGGTTGGTTGCCTCGTCGCTCAAGCGCAGGTTCAACTGTTGCAGGCGCTCGAGTTCCTTGCCGAGGGAAAAACGCTCGCGCGCTTCGGCCTGATAACTCTCTTCGACCCGCTTCTCGAAGGACTGGATGCGCTCCTTGAGCGGATCGAGCAATTGTCCGAGACGCTGCTGGCTGTTCTCGGCAAAACGTTGCTCCCGCTCATCGAAGATCTTACCCGCCAGCTCGGCGAACTGCGCCCGCAGCTCATCTCGCGAGCCTTGCAGATCGCTCAGACGTTGCTGGTGGCTTTCCTGCTGCTCGCGCAGCTCGGCATTCAACGACGCGGCCTGGGCATCCAGGCGCCGCAGTTCGGCTTCTTTGTTGGCGCGCTCAAGGTTCCAGGCGTGGGCGGCATCACGGGCGTTGTCGCGCTCGATCTGCAACAACTCGACTTCCCGGCGCACCGCCGCCAGATCGGCCTGCTTCACGGCATTGGCATGGCCCAGGTCGCTGATCTCGTCGCGGCAGGCATCGAGCTGGGCATTCAAGCCATCCTGCGCCAGCAGCGCGGTGGCCAGGCGCTCCTCCAGCAGGGACAGTTCGGTTAGGCGGGAGCTCAGACGGCGCTGCAGTTGCCAGGCGAGCGCCACCAAGGGCAATGCCGCGCCTGCCAGACCGAGCAGTACGCTGGTCAAGTCCATAGCCATAGCCACTCCAGACAGTGAAATAAAGCTTGAAGGTTAACCAAGGGACCGAGGCTTGGACAGCTCAGTCTTCGATCTGGCCAAGCTCCAGCTGGGCGCGGCGATCGCCAGCCCGTGCCGCCTGACGCAGCAGATCGTGGCCGATCCGCCGATCGCGGGCGTTGCCGCACTCGCGGCACATCAGTTGGCCAAGACGACTCTGTGCCGCCACCACCCCTTCCCGGGCAGGCTGCTTGAGCAAACGCCCAGCAAAGTGTTTGACGTTCCGGTTATCACCCAGGCGCGGACTGTCGAGCAGCCACATGGCCACGCGTAACGAAAAACGCTTGGATTCGGTAACACTGGAGGAGGCAGAAGTAACAGAAGGTGACACTGAGCGAAACTTCATAAAGCACTGTAGGGCAGATCGGAAGGCGCGCCACTCTACTCCTTTTTTCGCATGCGTAAAGTCGAAAAAACTCGGCACGCCCGTGCTAGAGCAAGCGCTTGGGACAATCCACAGAAGCTGTGGATAACTCAGTGGACAACCGCCCTACAAGTCGCCGAAAGCCGCATGGGACGGGGCCCGCAGTCAAACTGACGATTTTTTCACCAGTAAAAAAAACCGATGTTTTTCATTGACTTAAATTTTCATCACAGGCATTGGAGGACCCGGCAGCTGAGGTGACAGGCTGGTGACAGCGCGCGCAACTATTGTGCACAAGTACCCTCGATCCGGTTATATCGCTGCACCTTTTTCGCCCGTTCACGGGAGAACAGCAGCGAAGACCAAAGATTCCAGTAACAACTTTCTGCTCAACTACGCTGGAAAGCCCTGCCAGCCTCGCCCCTGCGACGCTCATAACCATTTTGCCTAACACACTTGCGCCAGCCACTTCAATCCGTTATCATCCACAGCGTTAGTACCAAGCTGAAAGTCAATTCTGGTCGAACAAGTCCCCCGGTTCAGCTTCCCTCAAGAGAAGTTTCTACCGACTACACGGGATCGACCACCTCGCTGGTTTCCAGGTAAAGCTTTCGCCGACACCATCTTTGAACACATTGCAAAGGATGTCGCGAAGCTCTTCTACTCTGACCGAACCAACCTGCAAATTGATCAGGATCTTCACCTGGGGCCCAGAACCTTAACCCCCCGCTGTGATTGCCTGCCCTCCTAAGTACCTACCTGCCAGCCCTAGCGCGCACTTGATAAAGCGCTTCCAACTGGCTGCTTTGTTCCAGTCGGGTTCTTCGTTCGACCAATGGTGGTCGACGTTACTGGAACGTTTTAACGTTGCACGGTTCTTAACCGTGTCATTTGTAGGAACACCCAATAACTATGTCTACTCAAATCCAGACTCAGGATGCCATTCGCACCCTCACCAACGCTTTTGCTCCAATGAACTGCCTGATCATGGCTGCTCGCAAAGGCTGCTTCAGCTTCACCCTGGTCAACGAACACGGTATCGCTCGTCACAGCGAACGCCTGTACCCCGACCAGTATTCCAGCGCCGAGCCGCTGCAAGCGGTGATCGAGCGCACTCGCCAGGCCCTGACCGCCTGAGACGCCAGAGCACTAAAAACCCGAAGCCCCGCCTGAACAGCGGGGCTTTTTGTTGCCTGTTATTTCGGTTTTTCCGCCTTTGGCTAAAGCACCATCCGATATAACGGTTATAACTCGAAGCTGGAAATATTTTAAAAACAGTCCTTTACAGCAACGATATGACACTAGACTTCAACTCAAGCGGCATGATCCGCTTCCGGCGAGTCTGACCGATCCACCGCTGCCAAGCTCCCCCATCAGGCCTCGCCGGCCACTTTCACGCTTCGAGGGTTTTATGGGTATTGCCGCCAGCGAACTGTGCCGCTACGTGATCCGCCCGACCCTGATCTATCTGGGCAGCCACAGTCGCACTGCAGAATCACTGCTGCTAGGCATCGCCGCCAGCCAATCCGCCCTCGGCTCCGCCCTGCACGACCGCAGGGGCCACGGCCTCTACCGCATCGCCGAACCCCGCCACCAGGCCCTCTGGGACCACTACCTGGCACTGGACCCGGAGCGTGCCAGTCTGGTTCGCGGTCTGGCCAGCCAGCATGCATTCCTCAGCGGGCCGCACCTGGAATTGACCGTCAACCTGCGTTACGCCACCGCCATTGCCTGGCTGCTGGTGGAAGAGCAGAACACCCCTCTCCCCGAGGCCGACGACCTGGTCGGCATGGCTCGCATCTGGAAGCAGATCTTCCAGCCACAAGGACGTTTGCGGGACTTCGCCGACGCCTGGCAAACCTGTGTTGCACCGCTGAATCAGGTCGCCTGCTGATCGGGCTTTTTGCAAGATCGCGCAAACAACGGCAATTTTGGTCGGATTGTCCTACAAAACCGCTCTATCTCAAGCCATACAGCCTATAGCGTTGAGGAGGAAATGTTGGTAATTTTCGCTCCGGTGATCACCAGGAGTTCTAATAATGAAAAAAGTAATACTCAAAACCAGTCTTAGCCTTGCCGTTGCCATGGCATCCACCCAACTTTTTGCAAGTGGCTTTGCCCTGAACGAACAAAGCATCAGCGGCATGGGCACTGGTTTCGCCGGTCGATCCTCTGCTGCCGATGATGCAAGCACAGTTTTTGGTAACCCTGCCGGCATGTCGCGCCTGAAACGCCAGCAAATCACTGGCGGCGTCGCGGCCATTGACGCCTCCACCGACATCAACGATGCCAGCGGCAGCCGTAGCGGTACCAATAAAGGCGACATGGTGCCCTTCACCGCCGTGCCAATGGGCTTCTACGTCAAGCCTATCGACGATCAGTGGGCCTTCGGCCTGGGTGTCTACGCCCCATTCGGCCTGATCACCGACTACGAAAACGGCTTCCAGGGCCGTAACTTCGGCAGCAAGAGCGAAGTCAAGGTCATCACCTTCCAGCCAACCGTCAGCTATGCCTTCAACGACAGGGTATCGATCGGTTTCGGCCCGACCATCAACCGCATTTCCGGCGTCTTGGAATCCGCACTGACCACCCCTCTGTCGCCCAACGACGGTCGTGTCCAGATCAAGGGGAACGACATTGGCTACGGCTACAACATCGGTGTGCTGGTCCAGGCGACCGACACCACTCGCGTCGGCCTGACCTACCACTCGAAGGTCAAGTACAAGCTCGAGGGCCACACCGAAGTCAGCCCAGGCGCCGGTACTCCGAGCGCTCTACTGCGTGGCGCTCGCTACGATGCCTCGCTGGACATCACCACCCCTGAATCGGCCGACCTGTCGGTGACCCAGGACCTCAACGATGCCTGGAAACTCTACGCCGGTGCGACCTGGACCCGCTGGAGCCGCCTGAAAGACATCACCGTGGAAAACGAAGGTGTAACTGCCAGCGCCGGTGGTCTTCTAGCCCCGGGTGCGCTCAGTACCGTCGAGGAAAAGCAGAACTGGCACGACACCTGGGCCTACGCCATCGGTACTTCCTACCAACTGAACAAGCAGTGGGTATTGCGTACCGGCCTGAGCTTCGACCAGTCGCCGGCCAACAACACCAACCGTTCGCCACGCATTCCTACCGGCGACCGGACCATCTTCAGCCTCGGCGCCGGCTGGAGCCCAACCGAAGACCTGACCATCGACGTGGCTTACTCCTACCTCAAGGAAGAGAAAGTCAAGGTCAACAACAGGAACCCGCAGCTCGGCCAGTCTTACAGCTCCGAGTACGAGAACAGCGCGAACGGCTTCGGCGTGGGTGCAACCTACCGCTTCTAAGCCTGACGGCCTGAACGAAAAAGCCCCGGCATCCAAGGATGCCGGGGCTTTTTTATTGGCCGCAAATAACACTCAAGGCTTGGATGCCAGCGCCTGCTCCACCGCCTCGATCAGTTCCGGACTGTCCGGCTTGGTCAGGCTGGAGAAGTTGGCGATCACCTTGCCCTGGCGATCGACCACATACTTGTAGAAATTCCACTTCGGCGCACTGCTCTGCTCGGCCAGGACCTTGAACAGGTGCACCGCGTCCGGGCCTCGGACCTGCTGCGGCTCGGTCATGGTGAAGGTGACGCCGTAGTTCACATAACAAACCTTGGCCGTTTCCGCGCCATCCTTGGACTCCTGCTTGAAGTCATTGGACGGCACGCCTACCAGCTCCAGCCCCTGATCCTTGTAACGCTGGTACAGCGATTCGAGCCCCTTGAACTGCGGGGCGAAGCCGCAAAAGCTCGCGGTATTGACCACCACCAGCGGCTTGCCGGCAAAGCGCTGGCACAGGTCGATGGATTCCTTGGCACGCAGCTTGGGCAACGAGCCCTGCAACAGCGACGGGCATTCGCCCGCCCACGTCGAACCGGCAAACACCATGAGTACAGCTGGAACAGCAAGCCAGCGCGCCAACATATTCAACTCCTTGAAAGTACGTCAGGGGTGAAACTACCCGCCCGGCGGACGCCCTAGCAAGCGCTTCCTAGCAGACGCCCATGCCCAACTGCATCAGCGCCAGCCCACCCTGGTGCCAGCCCCACCAGGCCAACGCCAACAGCGCGACGACAACTGCCAGGCCGACCCAGCGCAGGCCTGTCCGGCTCATGCCGCGCTAGCCTGCAAACGCGCGACCGGACGCTCGCGCACCGGCCAGTTCAGGGCCGCGGCCAGCAGACTGAGAAGAATCGCCACCTGCCAGATCAAGTCATAACTCCCGGTTCGATCGTAGACCACCCCGCCGAGCCAGCCGCCGAGGAACGAGCCCAACTGGTGAAACAGAAACACGATACCGCCCAGCATGGACAGGTTGCGCACACCGAACAAGGTGGCCACCGTGCCATTGGTCAGGGGCACCGTCGACAGCCACAGGAAGCCCATGGCCATGCCGAACAGATAAGCGCTGACTTGCGTCACCGGCAGCCAGAGGAACAGGCCGATGACCACCGCGCGCAGCAGGTACAAGCCAGTCAGCAAGCGCGGTTTGGACATGCGCCCGCCCAGCCAGCCGGCGGTGTAGGTACCGAAGATATTGAACAGGCCGATCAGCGCCAGCACCGTGGTGCCCACTGTAGCCGGCAAGTGCTGGTCCACCAGGTAGGCCGGCAAATGTATGCCGATGAATACCACCTGGAAACCACAGACGAAAAAGCCGAACGCCAGCAACCAGAACCCGGAATGGGAGCAGGCCTCGCGCAAGGCCTCGGAGAGGCTCTGCTCATGGCCCAGGCTTGGCAGCGGCTTGTCCTTGAGCATGCTCACCAGCGGCACGATCAATGCCACCAGCAAGCCCAGCACCAGCAGCGCTGACGACCAGCCGAGCCAGCCGATCAAACCCAGGGTGCCCGGCAGCATGGCGAACTGACCGAACGAACCGGCCGCACTGGCAATCCCCATGCCCATACTGCGTTTTTCCGGCGGCAGTGCGCGCCCCACCACGCCGAGGATCACTGAAAACGAGGTCCCTGAAAGGCCAATACCAATCAGCAATCCGGCACTCAACGACAGCGACAGGGGCGAATCGGCCAACCCCATGAACAGCAGGCCCACGGCGTACAACACACCGCCGATCATCACCACCTTGGCCGCGCCGAAGCGGTCGGCCAGAGCGCCAGTGAAAGGCTGGGCCAGGCCCCAAATGAGGTTCTGCAAGGCGATGGCAAAGGCAAACACCTCGCGCCCCCAGCCGAATTCCGCGCTCATGGGCGGCAGAAACAGCCCGAAGCCGTGTCGAACCCCCAGAGACAAGGCCAGGATCAGCGCACTCCCGAGAAGAACCCAACCGCTGGTACGCCACATCGAAGTCATTTTATTCTCCATTTACGGGTATATACCCGCTTATCATCGAACGAACAGTGCTCACGACAGTTCGTTCAGCAAGGCCAGCAAGGTTTCGCGTTTCTCTGCACCCAGACGATCGATCAAGCGCTGTTGCGCCGCTTCCCAGGCCGGCAAGGCCGCCAGCAGTCGCTGCTGGCCTTCCTCGGTCAACTGGACGATGCGATTGCGTTGATCCTCGCCCTCTGACAGCCGGACCAACCCCTCGCCTTCCAGCACCCGCAGGTTGCGGCCCAGGGTGCTGCGGTCCAGGCCCATGGCCTCGGCCAGGCTGGAAATGCTCGGTTGGTCCAGGCGCTGCAGGTTGCTCAGCAAAGAATACTGGGCAACGTTGATCCCGAAGCCGTCGAGAGCGCCGTCGTAGAACCTGCTGACGCCACGGGCGGCGCGACGCAGGTTGGTGCACAGACATTGAGAAGGAAGCATGGTGCGTGTATATACCCGCGATTAACGAAATGCAAGATTTTTGCAAAGCCCAGGGCGCGGATAAAACCCGCGCCCCGCCTTTCTAGAACAGCACCAACCCCACCAGGACCGCCACCTCCAGCAGTTCCAGCAGAGCCCCCGCCGTATCCCCGGTGGTGCCGCCCAGACGACGCAGCATCAGCTGACGCAAGCCGACAAACACCACGCCCGCCAGCAGCAACGCCAACACCGCGCCATAACCACCGAGCACAACACACACCAGCACAGTAAGCGCCAGCACCCACTTGCCGGCCAGACGCGGCAGATGATTCGCCAGCGCCTGCCCAAGGCCACCAGGGCGCACATAAGGCGTGCAGAGGAACAGCCCCAGCAAGGCCCCGCGGCCGATCAACGGCGCCAGCAGCAAGGCCATATCGGCCTGCTGCTCGATCAGCGCTACCAGCGCGGCGAACTTGAGCAGCAACACCAACCCCAGGGTCACCACAGCGATCGGCCCGCTGCGCGGATCCTTCATGATTGTCAGCGTGCGCTCGCGATCGCCGAAGCCACCCAGCCAGGCATCCGCGCTGTCGGCCAGCCCATCCAGATGCAAGGCACCGCTGAGCAGCACCCAGACCGCCAGCAACAACGCCCCATGCAGCAACAGCGGCGCGCCCATCAACAACTGGTTCAGCCCCCACAGCAGTAGCCCGAACAGCAGGCCGACCAGCGGATAGAACAGCAACGACCGGCCCATTTCCTCGGGCGACGGCATGCCCGGCAAACGCACCGGGAAACTGCTGAGAAATTGCAGGGCGATCCAGAATGGCAACACGCTCAGACTCCTTCGCTCAACACCAGGCCAGCCTCGACAGTCAGGGCGAACAAGGCACCGTGAGCGACTTCGACATTCAACAACTGCTCTCGCGGCAAACCCCGGGCCCGGGCCAGCAACAACCGCATCACCCCGCCATGACTGACCAGCAGCACCCGCTCGCCGGCATAACGCTGGTGCAGACGCTCGACCGCCCCCAGCACCCGCTCGGAAAACGCCAGCACCGTCTCGCCCTGCGGTGGAGTAAAGGCATAGGGATCGGCCCAGAACCGCCCCAGCGCCTCGGCGTCGGTCGCCATCAGCGCCGCCGCGCTCTGCCCTTCCCAGGCGCCGAAATGCAGTTCCTGCAGATCCGGGTCCAGGCTCACCGGCAACGCCAGGCGCACGCCCAGTTCCTCGGCGAAACGCGCACAGCGTTGCAAGGGCGAGCTCACCAACCGATCCCAAGGCCCCTGGTCGGCGACGGCGGCGCGCATCTGCTGCCATCCGGCATCGGTCAGGGCATCGTCGAGGCTGCCGCGCAGGCCACCACCGAGTTCGGTTTCACCATGGCGCAGCAGGTCCAGGCGCAAAGTCATGCCGGACGATCCGCCACGGCCGCTTCGGCGAAAGTCGCCATCTGCCCGTGCAGGTCGCAGGCCAGGCGCAG
The DNA here is from genome assembly GCF_017349775.1 of Pseudomonas sp. GW460-12-10-14-TSB1. NCBI lineage: Bacteria > Pseudomonadati > Pseudomonadota > Gammaproteobacteria > Pseudomonadales > Pseudomonadaceae > Pseudomonas > Pseudomonas sp. GW460-12-10-14-TSB1. The sequence goes on along the minus strand of NZ_JACNAC010000004.1, from coordinate 135,523 downwards.
CAAGGGCACCGCCAGCGCCGCGCCACTGCCCTCGCCCAGGCGCAAACCGAGGTCCAGCAAGGGCTCGGCCTCGAGGGTTTGCAGGATATGTCGATGCCCCGGCTCGGCCCCACGATGGCCGAACAGCAACCACTGGCGGCACTCGGGGTTCAGCCGCACGGCTACCAGCGCCGCCACGCTGCAAATGAAACCGTCGACCAGCACCGCCACGCCCTCCTGGGCACAAGCCAGGTACGCCCCCACCAGGGCAGCGATTTCAAAACCGCCGAGGTTGAACAAGGTCTGCAAGGCATCGCCACGCTGGGCGGCATGCAGGCTCAAGGCCCGCTCGATCACCCGCGCCTTATGACTGACACCCGCCGCATCCAGGCCGGTGCCCGGCCCCGCCAGGTGCGCCACCGGAATGTCCAGCAAGGCGCAGGCCACGGCGCTGGCCGCAGTGGTGTTGCCGATGCCCATCTCGCCACCGATAAACAGCTCGCTGCCCTGCTCGACGGCCCGCAGCACACTGTCACGTCCAGCCTGCAGGGCTTGCTCGCCCTGGGCCTGGGTCATGGCCGGCCCCTCGACGAAGTTCCGGGTGCCCGCTCCCAGGTTCAAATGACGCACGCCAGACAGGTTCAGCCCGGGTGTCACCGTGCCGAGGTCGACCACTTCCAGGCGTGCCCGCAGCTGCCGCGCCAACACGCTGATGGCCGCACCGCCAGTGACGAAATTGTGCAGCATCTGCCCGGTGACTTCCTGCGGATAGACCGAAACGCCCTCGGCCACCACCCCGTGGTCGCCGGCAAAAATCGCGATCCACAGTTGCTCCAGGCCAGGCTTGACCCGCCCCTGCAAGCCGGCCAGCTGTACCGCTACCTGCTCCAGTTGCCCCAGCGAACCCGCGGGCTTGGTCAATTGCTGCTGACGCGACCGCGCCGCCTCCAGGGCTTGAGTGTCGAGCGCCTTGCACGGCCGCAGCCACCAGAAGTCATTCATAACGCAGTTCCTTTCAGAGTCAGAGGCAGGCCGGCCACCGTCAGCACTACCCGCTGACAACGCTCGGCCAGGGCTTGATGCAGCCAACCGGCTTCATCGACATAACGGCGAGTCAATTCGCCCAGCGGCACGACACCCATTCCGGTCTCGTTGCTGACAAAAATGATTTCGCCCGGCAGTGACGCCAGGCATTCCAACAGTGCGTCGCGCTCACTGGCGAGCCGCTCGGCATCTTCCAGCAGCAACAGGTTGGTCAGCCACAAGGTCAGGCAATCCACCAGCAGGCAGCGCTCGGCGCTCGCCGCTTCACGCAGCACCCGCGCCAGTTCCAGCGGCTCCTCGATCAATGCCCATTCGGCCGGACGCCGTTCGCGGTGATGGGCAATGCGCCGGTTCATTTCGCCGTCCAGCGCCTGGCTGGTAGCGATATAGGTCACGGCCAGGCCGCTCTCGCCGGCGAGCTTTTCAGCCAGGCGACTCTTACCGGAGCGGGCACCGCCGAGGATCAGTTGCAACATGCTTGGAAACCCTTGAATTGAGGTACAGCCACAGCGGCGCCGCGATACCGGCGTCGACGCTCTAAAGCCCGCAAAGATGGCGCAGGCGCTCGGTGTCCAGGTGCTGTTCCACCAGGTCGGCCAGGCGCTCGATGTCGCGCTCGCGCAGCGCGTGGTAATCGACCGCCTGCACCTCGCGCAACCCTGCCCAGCGCAGCAACGCACTGCAGGCCGCCGGCGCTTCGAACAAGCCGTGCAGATAGGTACCGAGAATCTGCCCATCGTCGCTGCGCGCGCCATCGCAACGACCGTCGTCCAGAGTCACGGCCGGCAGTTCCAGCCCAGGCCCCGTCGTGACGCCGGCATGGATCTCATAACCGCTGACCTCGGCCTCTTCTAGCGCCAGGTGTCCACGCACGTTGCGCAGTTGCTTCTCTTGTTCCAGCACCGTCTCGAATGCCAGCAGCCCCAGCCCCGCGCTGGAGCCTGGCGCGCCTTCCAGCCCCAGGGGATCGTGCAACTGCTCGCCGAGCATCTGCAAACCGCCACAAATACCCAGCAACTTGCCGCCATAGCGCAGGTGCCGGGCGATGGCCGTGTCCCAGCCCTGGGCGCGCAGATACGCCAGGTCGCTGCGCACGCTTTTCGAGCCGGGCAGGATGATCAGGTCGGCCGGCGGAATCGCCTGGCCAGGACCGATGAATTGCAGGTCCACCTGGGGGTGCAGGCGCAATGGATCGAAGTCGGTGTGATTGCTGATGCGCGGCAACACCGGCACCAGCACTTTCAGCACCTGCTCGGCCTTGTCGGCCTGACGCTGGTCGATACCGTCCTCAGCCTCCAGATGCAGGTCCAGCACGTAGGGCAGCACGCCGATCACCGGCTTGCCGGTACGCGCTTCGAGCCAGTCGAGGCCCGGTTGCAACAGGGCGATATCGCCGCGAAAACGGTTGATGATGAAACCTTTGACCCGCGCCTGCTCGCTCGGCGACAACAGCTCCAGGGTGCCCACCAGATGGGCGAAAACCCCGCCACGGTTGATGTCGGCGATCAGCAGCACCGGGCAGTCCACCGCTTCGGCAAAGCCCATGTTGGCGATATCGCCAGCCCGCAGGTTGATCTCCGCCGGCGAACCCGCGCCCTCCACCATCACCACCGGATAGGCCGCGCTCAGGCGTTGGTGAGAGGCCAGCACCGCCTGCATGGCGATGACCTTGTAGTCGTGATAGGCCACGGCGTTCATGGTGGTCACCGCGCGGCCGTGAATGATCACCTGGGCCCCGGTGTCACTGTTGGGTTTGAGCAGCACCGGGTTCATGTCGGTGTGCGGCGCAAGGCGCGCGGCCTGGGCCTGCACCGCCTGGGCCCGGCCGATCTCGCCGCCGTCGGCGGTCACCGCGCTGTTGAGGGCCATGTTCTGCGGCTTGAAGGGCACGACGCTGACGCCCTGGCGCGTCAGCCAGCGGCAGAGCGCCGTCACCAGGGTGCTTTTACCGGCATCGGAGGTGGTGCCCTGCACCATCAGGGTGGTCATGGGTGTTCCTTGGCGTAGGCGACAAAGGCCTGTTCGAGACGCGACCAGTCGGCTTCGTCGGCCGGCAGGCCAAAACGCAGGCTGCTGTTGTGGGTGAACAATCGCAGCAGGATGCCCCGGCGCGCCATGAACTCATGCAACAGTTCGGCGCGATCGGTGATCAGCCACTGAAACAGCGCACAGCCACCCTGGGGTTTCAGGCCGTGGCGTTCGAGCAGTTGCGCCAGGCGCAGGCTCGCCGCTTCGCTGCGCAGCCGTTGCCGCTCATGGCCTTCATTGTCGCGCAGGCACACCTGGCCCAGCACCCGGGTCGGTCCGCTGACGGCCCAGGGGCCGACCTGTTCGGCCAGCAGCTTGAGCAACTTGCGCTCGGCCAGGACGAAGCCCAGGCGTACACCGGCCAGGCCGAAAAACTTGCCGAAGGAACGCAGGACAATCAACCCCACCTGATCGGCCTGGGCCGCCAGGCTCAGATGGGGAGTGTTGTCCATGAAGGCCTCGTCGACCACCAGCCAGCCACCGCGCTGCGCCAGGCGCGCGTGCCAGTCCAGCAGGCGCTCCGGGGTCAGGCTCAGGCCTGTGGGGTTGTTCGGGTTGACCACCACCAGCACGTCCAGGCTGTCGAGGAAAAAGTCCACTTCCTGCTCCAGCACCTCACGCACGATGTAGCCGCTGCGGCGCCAGGCTTCGGCGTGTTCGGCATAACAGGGCGACAGCACGCCGACCTTGCCGGCGCGGCGCAAACGCGGGAGCAGCTGGATCGCCGCCTGGGAGCCGGGCACCGGCAACACATGGGCGGCACCGTAGTAGTCGCGGGCGGCCTGCTCCAGGCCATCGTCGGTTTCCGGCAGGCGCGCCCAGGCCCGCATGCCGATCTCGGGAATCGGCCACGGCCAGGGCGCCAGGCCGCTGGACAGGTCCAGCCAGTCGGCCTCGGCGATGCCGTATTGATCGGCCGCCTTGCGCAGGCGGCCACCGTGCTCAAGCATAGAACTCAGCTCCCACGCAGAGAATCAGCAGCCATAACCAGACCCCACGCTGTACCAGTTGCCAGCCGCGATCGATGGACGAAGCATCGGCCGCCACGCCCTCGCCCAGCTGCGGCCGCTGGTGCAGCTCGCCGTGATAGATCGCCGCGCCGCCCAGCTCGACACCCAGGGCCCCGGCCCCGGCCGCCATCACCGGCCCGGCGTTCGGGCTGTCCCAGGTCGGCCCCTGGCGGCGCCAGCATTTCAGCGCCAGGCGGGTCTTGCCCAGCAACGCGTAAGTCAGGGCCACCAGACGGGCCGGAACATAGTTGAGCAGGTCGTCGATCTTCGCCGCCGCCCAGCCGAAACGCTCGAAACGTTCATTACGATAGCCCCACATCGCATCCAGGGTGTTGCTCAGACGATAGAGCACCACGCCCGGCGCGCCGGCCACGGCAAACCAGAACAAGGCGGCGAACACCGCGTCGCTGCCGTTCTCCAGCACCGACTCGGTGGCGGCGCGGGCGACTTCGGTGGCATCCAGTTCGCTGGTCTGGCGACTGACCAGATAACCGACCCGCTGCCGCGCCTGATCCAGGTCGTCGCTGCGCAAGGCCTGGGCCACTGGCTCGACATGCTCGCCGAGGCTGCGTAGGCCGAGGGCGCAGTACAGCGCCAGGATCTCGAACAGCCAGCCGATATAGGGCAGCCAGGAAAACAGCGTTGCCAGCAGGGTCAGCGGCAGCACCGCGATGACCCAGGCAGTGACGCCATGACTGCGCCAGCCGCGACCGCCGGAGTTGAAACGTTGCTCGATGCGATCGGCAAAACGGCCGAACGCCACCAGCGGATGCCAGCGTTTGGGTTCGCCCAGCAACGCGTCCAGCGCTACCCCGGCGACACTCAGCAACGCCACACTCATTGACTCACTCCCCAATAGTTTTCATACAGCAATTCACTCAGCGGACGCTCCCGCGCCCAGCCTTCGAGCACCAGCATCGGCGCCGGGTAAAACTCGCCCACCGGCCCCAGGCACAGCACCGCCAGTGGCTTGGCCCCGGCCGGCAGGCCAAGCAACTCGGCCAGGGCAGCGGGCTCGAACAGCGACACCCAGCCCATGCCCAACCCTTCGGCCCGAGCCGCCAGCCACAGGTTCTGAATCGCGCAGGAAAGCGAAGCCAGATCCATTTCCGGCAAGGTGCGCCGGCCAAAGATATGCCGCTCACGGTCGTCCATCAGCGCCGCCACCAGGACCTCGGCGCAGTCGTTGATGCCTTCGACCTTGAGCTTCATGAACTCGTCGGAACGTTCGCCCAGGGCCTCGGCGGTGCGTACCCGCTCCTCTTCCACCAGCTGCTGAATCTGCCCGCGCAACGGCCGGTCGCTGATACGGATGAAACGCCAGGGCTGCATCAGGCCGACGCTGGGCGCCTGGTGCGCCGCTTCCAGCAGGCGACGCAAGACCTGCGGCTCGACCGTGCCACCGACGAAGTGGCGCATATCGCGACGCTCGGCGATCGCGCGATAGACCGCGTCGCGTTCGGCCGCGGAAAAGGCGTTGTCGCTCATGGGCACCGCGCGAGCACGCTCGCTCCTGCCGGCGCCAGCAGAGCCGCCACCGCTTCGGGGTTGGACGGAAAATAGAAATGCACATAAGAGGCGGTCATCCGCCCTTCGCGGTAAACCGCTTCCGCGCCGCGCCCGCCATTCGGGCTCAGTCCCCGGGCGATCGGCGCAAGCTCGGTGCTGGTCAACGAGTGGTGGTAGGTATGCCCGCGCAGCGAACCTTCCGGCAACTCCACCGCCTGCAAGGCCAGGGCCGCCAGGCGCTTTTGCATCACCGCATCGCCGGGCAACAGGCCCAGCAGTTCGGCACGCTCGCCGTCGACGTCGGTCAGGGAGTCCAGCAGATACAACATGCCGCCGCACTCGGCGAGCAAGGGTTTGCCGGCAGCGTGATGCGCGCGGATCGCGCTGAGCATCGAGCCGTTCGCCGCCAGCGCCCGGTGATGCAGCTCCGGGTAACCGCCTGGCAGGTACAGGCTGTCTGCCTCGGGCAGTACCGCGTCATGGATTGGCGAGAAAAAGTCCAGTTCAGCGCCCATGGCCCGCAGCAGATCCAGGCTCGCGCCATAGGTAAAGGCAAAGGCTTCGTCGCGGGCCACGGCAATGCGCACGCCGGCCAACAGCGGCTCGACGGCAACTGTCTGGGGAGCGGCAAACGCCACGGCCGGCGGCAAGGCCACTTCGCAGCTGTCAGCCAAGGCGGCGGCCGCCGCGTCGAGACGCAAATCCAGATCGTTGAGTTCGCTGGCCTGCACCAACCCCAAATGGCGGCTGGGCAGTTCGATGCCAGTTTCCCGGGACAGCGCGCCGTACCAGCGCAGGCCCTCGGTCAGGCTGCCTTCGAGCAACTGCGCATGGCGCAGGGTACCGACGCGGTTGGCCAGCACGCCGGCGAACGGCAAGTCCGGCTGATAACGCGCCAACCCCAGCGCCAGGGCACCGAAGGTCTGGGCCATGGCGGTGCCATCGATCACCGCGAGCACCGGCACCCCGAAATGCCGCGCCAGGTCGGCGCTGGACGGCGTGCCGTCGAACAGCCCCATCACGCCTTCGATCAGGATCAGGTCCGCCTCGCCGGCGGCCTCCCACAACAGGCGGCGGCTTTCCTGCTCGCCGACCATCCACATGTCCAGCTGATACACCGGCGCACCGCTGGCGCGCTCGAGGATCATCGGGTCGAGAAAGTCCGGGCCGCACTTGAACACGCGCACCTTGCGTCCCTGATTGCGATGCAGGCGGGCGAGCGCGGCGGTCACGGTGGTCTTGCCCTGACCGGAAGCCGGCGCGGCAATCAATACCGCCGGGCAATGACGGGCATCACTCACAGTTCGACGCCTTTTTGCGCTTTGATCCCGGCCTGGAAGGCATGCTTGACCATGCCCATTTCAGTGACGGTGTCGGCCAGTTCGATCATCTCCGGCTTGGCTCCACGCCCGGTGACCACCACATGCTGCATTGGCGGCCGGGCCTGCAGGTCACTGAGCACCTGATCCAGGTCCAGATAGCCGTGCTTGAGGGCGATGTTCAATTCGTCGAGCACCACCAGGCCGATGTTCGGATCGCTCAGCAGTTCGCGGGAAACCGCCCAGGCGGCTTCGGCGGCGGCGATGTCGCGCTGGCGGTCCTGGGTTTCCCAGGTGAAGCCCTCGCCCATGACATGGAAGCGCACCTGCTCCGGGAAGCGCCGGAAAAACAATTCCTCGCCGGTGCTGTTGCGGCCTTTGATGAACTGCACCACGCCGCATTGCATACCGTGGCCCATGGCCCGCGCGAGCATGCCGAAGGCCGAGCTGCTTTTGCCTTTGCCGTTGCCGGTCAGCACCAGCAGCAAACCGCACTCGTTCGGCGAATTGGCGATGCGTTCATCGATCACAGCTTTTTTGCGCAACATGCGCGCCAGATGGCGTTCGTCACGATCAGGGGATTCAGTCATGGGGCAGCTCTCCGTTGGGGCTGGATAACGGGGGGCAGGAATAGGAATAGACGGCGCAAGCCTGGCATCGCCCACCGTGATGCCGTTGGATGGATCAGGCCGGTCTCCGGGCTTGTGAGTGGCTGGGATGCCCAACTGCGCGCCTTCCCATGTCGACAGTCGACACAGTGGCATCAGGCGCAGTCTTGACTCACTTACCGTTGCGGGGGCAGCGCCGGAATCGTCGTGCATGCGTCTTCGGCATGCGTACTCACCGGCTTCCCTGTTTCACTCTGTCGACCTGCGGCCACAGAGCACCTGAAACAAGTCGCGAAGGTTAGAGGGTTGGGGGTGGAGCGTCAATTAAAGCCGGGGGCCGACAGATCGACGAACTGCTGCATATCGGAAATATGACGCCAATCTTGTGCCACACTCAGCGCAGTGATATCAAATAGCCATAATCCCGTTAAAAAACTCCAACATCTCAACAATAATAGGAAAAGTCCGATGAAAGGCATGATCGTCAGCAATCCGAAACTGGAATTCCTGCGCCCTGCCCTGGAACGCTGGTTCGATTGCATCGACCGCTACAACGCCGTGCGCGGCGATAACGAAAGCCCTTACTGGTTCGACGAAAAAGCCAACCTGGGATTGCTCTCGGCGGCGGCCTGGATGGCGGAGATGGTCACCCTGGAGCACACCCCGAGCAAAAAACAGGTCGAGGACGGCGACCGCAGCGGTCGCACCGACCTGTACATCGCCACGCAGGAGGAACGCGTCTATATCCAGACCACCCAGCGCTGGCCCCGGGTCAACAGCCTGCACCTGACCCAACCGTTGCTGGATGCCGCCAGCGACGCGAAAAAAGCCAGCTACCCCAGCGATCTGAAACTCGGCTGCCTGTTCGTCACACCACAGAAAACCCAGCACAGCGCCACCCCGGAAGAACTGCAGGACATGGTCGACGACCTGCAAAAGGAACATTGCTGCGCCGTCGCCTGGTACTTCCCCTACGCGTACCGCAAATTGCGCAACGAAGCCGGCAACTATCACCCCGGCGTTGCCGTGCTGTTCAAGGAAGCACGCTGAACGGGTTGAACCATCGCCCGTCTGTGCTTCTCTATGACTACACCGACGTCGTGCATTCATAGGGAAATCAGCATGCTCAAGCCTCGATACGCAATCCTTATTACCCTCGCCGCAGGCCTTGCCGCCTGTGGCGAAAGCTCCACCCTCCAGGTCTCCGACGGCACCGGCCCCTCGCCGAAACTGCCCGAACCGAACAAGACCCTGCTTCCGACCGTGAACATCGCGCCCGCGATCGGCTGGCCGCAAGGCGCCAAACCGGTGGCCGCCGCCGGCACCCAGGTGGCCGCATTCGCCGAAGGCCTGGACCATCCACGCTGGTTGTATGTGCTGCCCAATGGCGACGTACTGGTGGCGGAGACCAACGCCCCGCCCTCCCCCGATGACAGCAAGGGTATTCGTGGCTGGATCGCCAGCAAGATCATGAGCCGCGCCGGGGCCGGCGTGCCCAGCCCGAACCGCATCACCCTGCTGCGGGACAAGGATCAGGATGGCGTGGCGGAAACCCGCACGGTGTTCCTGGAAAACCTCAACTCGCCGTTCGGCATGACCCTGGTGGGCAATGACCTGTACGTCGCCGACACCGATCGCCTGGTGCGTTTCCCCTACAAGGACGGCGACACCAAGATCAGCGCCCAGCCGACCAAGGTGGTCGACCTGCCTGGCGGCAAGCTGAACCACCACTGGACCAAAAACGTGATTGCCAGCAAGGACGGCAGCAAGCTGTACGTCACGGTCGGTTCCAACAGCAACGTCGGCGAAAACGGCATGGACCAGGAGGAAGGTCGCGCCGCCATCTGGGAAGTCGACCGCGCCAGCGGCAAGCAACGGATTTTCGCCTCCGGCCTGCGCAACCCCAACGGCATGGCCTGGGAGCCGCAAAGTGGCCAGCTGTGGACCGCGGTCAACGAGCGCGACGAGATCGGCAGCGACCTGGTGCCGGACTACATCACCTCGGTCAAGGATGGCGCCTTCTATGGCTGGCCATTCAGCTACTACGGTCAGCATGTGGACGTGCGAGTCACCCCGCAGAACCCGGACCTGGTGGCCAAGGCTATCGCTCCGGATTATGCCGTCGGCCCGCATACCGCCTCCCTGGGCCTGGCATTCGCCGAAGGCAGCAAGCTGCCGGCGCCGTTCACCCAAGGCGTGTTCATCGGCCAGCATGGCTCGTGGAACCGCAAGCCCCATAGCGGCTATAAGGTGATCTTCGTCCCCTTCGCCAACGGCAAGCCGGTGGGCCAACCGGTGGACGTCCTGACCGGTTTCCTCAGCGCCGACGAGAAAGCCATGGGCCGCCCGGTCGGCGTAGTGATCGACAAGCAAGGGGATCTACTTGTGGCCGATGATGTCGGCAACAAGGTCTGGCGCGTGTCAGCAGCCAAGGCGCAATAGGTTCAGCGCTTGCGACACAGGGTCAGGCCATCCCCCAGGGGCAATAGCGACAGGTCGACACGCGGGTCATCCTTCAAGGCACGATTGAGTGCCTGGATGGCCCGGGTGTCTTCGCTCTGGGGATTCTCCTCCAGCACCCGACCGCTCCACAGCGTGTTATCGAACACCGCCAGCCCACCCACGCGCAGCAAGCGCAAGGCACTTTCCAGATAAGCCGGGTAATTGGCCTTGTCGGCGTCAATGAAGACCAGGTCGAAACCAGCCTCGCCCTCCTCCTGCTCGATCTTGGCCAAGGTCTCCAGGGCCGGCGCCAGACGCAACTCGATCCGCCCGGCGACACCCGCTTCCTGCCAGTAGCGGCGCGCGGTGGCGTTGTAATCGCCCGGGATGTCACAGCAGATCAACTGGCCATCCTCCGGCAAGGCCGCGGCCATGGACAAGGCGCTGTAGCCGGTGAAAGTCCCCACCTCCAGCACACGCCGGGCACCGATCAGTTTGATCAGCAACGCGAGGAACTGCCCCTGCTCGGGCGCCACCTGCCAGCGCGCCATGGGCAGCGCCTGGGTTTCGTCACGCAGACGGCGCAGCAGCGGCGTTTCGCGCAGGGAAACGTCGAGCAAGTAGTGATAGAGGGCGTCGTCGAGGTTGAGGGTACGAGCGGTCATGGCAACCTCGACGCAGAGATAGGAAGAACCTAAGGGTTGTGCGCCAGATGCTCTGGCTGCAGCACGCGCTTGGCGCTCAGGTAGGCTTTTTGCCAATAGGCCTTGGACAGGCTGTCCAGCTTCACCGTACCACCGGTGGCCGGCGCATGGACGAAGCGGCCTTCGCCGACATAGATGCCCGCGTGGCTGACCTGGGAACCGCCATTGGTGGCAAAAAATATCAGGTCGCCGGTCTGCAAGGCGTTCTTGCCGACATTCGGTGCACGCATGCCGATCATTTCGCGGGTCGAACGCGGCAGCGAGATACCGGCGGCATCGCGATAGACGTAGCCGATCAGGCCACTGCAATCGAAACCGGAATCCGGTGTGTTGCCGCCCCAGCGATAAGGCGTGCCCACCAGGCCCAACGCACGAAACAGCACGTCTTCGGCAGCTGGCGAGAAGGTCTGGGGAGTATTGAAAACGGGAGCACGTACCACAGGCGCGGGTGGCGGGGTACGGCTGGCGCACGCGCTGAGCAGCGCGGCGAGAACGATCAATGCGAGGCGGGCCGACGTCGACATATGCAGAACAATCCTGATCTGGATGCGGCTTTCTCTGCCGTGAGGCCGAAAACAAAACCGCGTAAGCAGGGCTTACGCGGTTAGTTTTCAACAATAGATCAGGATTCTAGCGTCTACGCGCCAAACTTCAAGTAAGACTTTAACTTCACCTTACAAAAAGTCCGCTTACTTGCGTGCGGTGACCACGGTCGGGGCCATGGCGAGGGCGCGCTTGGCTTCGATGAAGGTCTTGCTCCAGTAGCTGTCGCCCAGGCTGTCCACTCGCACACCACCGCTGCGGCGGCTGCTGGAATGGATGAACTGGTCATCGCCCAGGTAGATGCCAGCGTGGCTTACACGACCGCGACGACCATTGGTGGCGAAGAACAACAGATCGCCCGGCTGCAGCTTGTTACGCGCAACCAGTGGAGCGTCAACGTTGATCATTTCACGGGTGGAGCGCGGCAGATTCATGCCGGCTTCTTCACGGAACAGGTAGCCGATGAAACCGCTGCAATCGAAGCCGGCTTCAGAGGTACCGCCGAAACGGTAACGGGTACCGATCAGGGACATGCCACGTTCGAGGATACTGTCAGCCAGCACTGGCAGCTGGTAAGGCTTGCTGTCAGCGAACTCGGCGAGTTCTTTTTCGGTTGCCAGCTCTTCCTGGAAAATAGCGGAAGACTGGGCTTTTGAAGAGTTTTGAACCTGTTGTTGCTGCTCTTGTTGGCTCACCGGAGAGTGGGTGGCGCAACCAAACAACAGGGTGACGAGTGCAAGAGGCACGAGGGGTGCGAAGCGCTTCAGCATGGGCACGACCGTGGCTTAAAGTTATAAAGAAGCCGCGACTATGCCTTCTATCGCTCTAATTTGCAAATTCAATCGATTGAAATGTGACTTATCGGTTTCTACTCAACATCTAAGGCCTTAAGCCCATTTTAAACGCACGCGCCTCTGGAACCGCTTCCGGATGCGGGTTTTCTGGCGCCTGAAATATGCCAAAAAGCCACTACCGCCCGCGGTTTTACCAGCCCAGGGTTTCTTTGAGGAAGGGAATGGTGAGCTTGCGCTGAGCCTGCAAGGACGCCTGATCGAGGCGCTCCAGCAGCTCGAACAAGGCGCTCATGCTGCGGGTACCGCGAGTCAGGATAAAGTGCCCGACTTCGTCGGTCAGGTGCAGCCCGCGACGCGAGGCACGCAATTGCAATGCACGCAATTTGTCTTCGTCAGAGAGCGGGCGCATCTGGAAGATCAGCGCCAGGGTGAGGCGGGATTTGAGGTCCGCCAGCTTCACCGGCAGCTCCCGTGGAGAGGTCGAGGCCGCGATCAACAGGCGCCGGCCGCTGTCACGCAGACGGTTGAACAGATGGAACAGCGCCTCTTCCCAGTCAGCCTTGCCCGCCACCGCTTGCAAGTCGTCCAGGCAGACCAGTTCGTACTGTTCCAGGTTGTCGAGGATTTCGATGCCGCGATCCAGCAACTCCGCCAGGGGCAGATAGACCGCCGGCTCCCCCAACTGCTCGAACCGCAGGCAGGCCGCCTGCAGCAAGTGCGTGCGCCCTACCCCATCCTTGCCCCAGAGGTAGATCAGGCTTTCGGTCCAGCCGGCGTCGGCTTCGCAAAGCCGCTCGACATAGCCGAGTGCAGCGGCATTGGCGCCTGGGTAGTAGTTGATGAAGGTGGCGTCATCACGCAGACGCACACCTAGGGGCAGCTGAATCGGTTTCATGCTGACTGAACAGTTCCAAACGAACCGTTAGTGGCCTCTGTGTAAAGTTTGCAAAGTTTATACCCGTGACGCCGGGCGCACAATGCAGCAGACCACAAGCAAAATCAAAGGTTTGCGTTAGCCTGATGAAATCACGGGGGTTTCTTTGACGGTGGATGTGACAGCTGTAAAGACTCTCAGAGGCGCCCGCCTGAAACACGGGCGCCCCTAAAGCATCAACAGTAGGCGTTACCGCTCGGACTCCTCTGCACCACTATAGATGTCCGAATCCTTGTACAAGTCGTGCACATGGCGCACCAGCACCATGATCACCGCCGCCACCGGCAAGGCCAGCAGGATGCCGGTGAAACCGAACAGCTCGCCCCCGGCGAGAATCGCGAAGATCACCGCCACCGGGTGCAGACCGATCCGATCCCCCACCAGCAAGGGGGTCAGCACCATGCCCTCCAGGGCCTGGCCAACCATGAACACCGCCACGATGCCGATCATCGGGTACAGGTCGCCGCCGAACTGGAACAATCCGGCAATCAGCGCTGCGCCGATGCCGATGACAAACCCCATGTACGGCACGATGGCCGCCAGGCCGGCAATCAAGCCGATCAACAGGCCCAGCTCAAGCCCGACCAGCATCAGGCCGGCGGCATAGATCATTCCCAGGGCGACCATTACCAGCAGCTGGCCACGGACGAACGCCCCCAGCACTTCATGGCATTCTCCCGCCAGCGCCACCACCCGCTCCTCGCGATCACGGGGCAACAGGCTGCGGATCTTCGCCATCATCAGGTCCCAGTCGCGCAGCAGGTAAAAGCTCACCACCGGAATCAGCACCAGGTTGGCCAGCCAGCCGATCAGCGCCAGGCTGGAGGCCGTTGCCTGGCTCAGGACCACGCCGACGATATCGGTGGTCTGCCCCATGTGTTCGCTGATCGCCGCCTTGACCTTGTCGAACTTCCAGAAACCGTCGGATAAGCCCAACTTGGACTGCGCCCAGGGCATCGCCGTGTGCTGCAGCCAGTCGAGCATCTGCGGCGCCAGCTCGTACAGGCGCAACAGTTGCTTGGCGAGCATGGGCACCAGCACCAGCAGCAACGCCATGACGATCAGGGTGAACAGGGCAAACACCGCCACCACGCCCCAGGTGCGCGACAAGCCGAGCCTTTCCAGTCGGTCCACCAGCGGATCGAACAGATAGGCCAACAACAAGGCCACCAGGAACGGCGTCAGGATCGGATGCAACAGGTACACAAACCCACAGAGCAGGACCAACCCACCCAACCAGACCCATCGACGCGTATCAGCCATGAACCACTCCATTGCTTCTATATTAAAGAAAGAAAACCTACCAGCGAAAACGCAGTTGCGCGGCCGGCGCAGGTGTCGCGCCCTCGACAGTTGGCTGGACAGGCGCAGCGCCTGCCGGGACTTCCTGCAACCGAGCCAGGCTCAGTTGCGCACGCAATTGCTCGGCGCTGCCACTGACCCGATACACCGAGCGATCGCCATCGACGCTCTGCAAACGCCCGCCGAAAGGTTCGAGCAGACGCCCCAACGCCGCATAGCGCTCTAGGTTCATGCCCTGCACTTCCAGCAACTGCTCGCTGGATGCCCCCGGCTTGACCACGAAACGCGGCGCCAGGCGCTGGCTGACCGCCAACAGCACGGCATCGGCCAAGGCCGGCACATCAGCTCCCTGGACGCTGCCCTGCTCCTTCTGGTCACCCAGCCACAGGCGCCATTTGGCCTGCCACTGACCGCCCTCTTCACTGGCATGCACCGCCAGCAGGGCGTCCGCGCCGTAACGCTCCGACGCGGCGCGCAATGGCGCCGGATCGGAACCTTCGAGATTCGGCGCCGTGGCGACAATCTGCTCATTCAGGTCAGCCAGCGGCAAACGCAGCGGCAAGCCGCGATGCAGGGCCGCACGACGCAATGGCGTAGCGCTGGCCTGGCCATCGCCCACCAGGCTGGAACCTTCGCTGGAGTCGGTCAGCCACCAGCCGAGAATCGATGGGCGATTGCTGCCCCACAGGGACAAGCCAGCCTGGCGCAACGCCCGATCGGTGCTGGCCGGATCGAAGTCGACCTGCAGGCTTTCGGGAGGACCGGCGTCGTAGCCGTACTGGCTGATGATCTGCTGCGGGTCCTTGCGGATCGCCGCCAACCCCGGGTTCTGCAGGGCCTTGCTATCGCCGGTCAGGCGCAATACCAGGGTTTCCAGGGCCCGCTGGGTGGCCTGATCGCGCTCGCCAGGAGCCTGACTGCTGACCGGCTCGCGGACCTGATACAGGTTATTGAGGGTTTCGGCATGACTCGCCAGGCTGACCAATGACAAACAGCCCATAAAAAGAAATTTGCACAAACGCATGGAGGATTCCCGACGACAAAAGGCGGCTGGAACAGACCGCATGAACAGGACTGACCCAGGCTGTGACCACAAAGCCCAGGCAAACATTCACCCGATCGGTGGAAGTTTTCGTGCTGTCATAACGACAGCGGGTACAAGGCTATACCTTATACAGCCCTGAGCGACGCGATCGACACGCGCAATTGCGGTTTTTTTTAAGCGGATATGCCCTGCCCGTCGGCCCGAGGATGGCCGCTACACCTCAAGCCTGATAAAATCGCGCGCCTTCGCAGACCGGCAACAGCCGGGGTCGCTGAAATGATCGCGCGGCATTGCCGCCGTGACTGTTTCAATGGCCTCCCTGGACTCGGTCGATACCCCTGAATCCCCCCTAAAGGCCTGGATCATGAGCAAGCAACCCTCCCTGAGCTACAAAGACGCCGGTGTAGACATCGACGCCGGTGAAGCATTGGTCGAACGCATCAAGAGCGTCGCCAAGCGCACTGCGCGCCCGGAAGTCATGGGCGGCCTGGGCGGTTTCGGCGCCCTCTGCGAAATCCCGGCCGGCTACAAGCAGCCAGTGCTGGTCTCCGGCACCGACGGCGTGGGCACCAAGCTGCGCCTGGCACTGAACCTGAACAAGCACGACAGCATCGGCCAGGACCTGGTCGCCATGTGCGTCAACGACCTGGTGGTCTGCGGTGCCGAGCCGCTGTTCTTCCTCGACTACTACGCCACTGGCAAACTGAACGTCGACGTTGCCGCCACCGTGGTCACCGGCATCGGTGCAGGCTGCGAACTGGCTGGCTGCTCCCTGGTTGGCGGTGAAACCGCTGAAATGCCAGGCATGTACGAAGGCGAAGACTACGACCTGGCCGGTTTCTGCGTCGGCGTGGTGGAAAAAGCCGAAATCATCGACGGCTCCAAGGTAACCACCGGCGACGCCCTGCTCGCCCTGCCATCTTCCGGCCCGCACTCCAACGGCTACTCGCTGATCCGCAAGATCATCGAAGTCTCCGGTGCCGACATCGAAACCGTCCAGCTCGACGGCAAGCCGCTGACCGAACTGCTGATGGCCCCGACCCGCATCTACGTCAAGCCACTGCTCAAGCTGATCAAGGACACTGGCGCAGTCAAGGCCATGGCCCACATCACCGGCGGCGGCCTGCTGGACAACATCCCGCGCGTTCTGCCAAAAGGCGCCCAGGCCGTGGTCGACGTAGCCAGCTGGCAGCGTCCGGCGGTATTCGACTGGTTGCAAGAGAAGGGCAACGTCGAAGAACACGAAATGCACCGCGTGCTGAACTGCGGCGTGGGCATGGTGATCTGCGTGGCTCAGGAGCACGTTGAAACTGCCCTCAACGTCCTGCGCGAAGCCGGCGAACAGCCTTGGGTCATTGGTCAGATCGCTAGCGCCGCCGAAGGCGCTGCCCAGGTCGAGCTGAAAAACCTCAAGGCACATTAATGCAAGAGCCGATGCCCGCCACCTGTGATGTAGTGGTGCTGTTGTCCGGTACCGGCAGCAACTTGCAGGCCCTGATCGATAGCACCCAGGCCGGCGACAGCCCGGTACGCATCCGCGCGGTGATTTCCAACCGCGCCGATGCCTACGGCCTGCAACGCGCCCAGGACGCGGGTATCGATACCCGCTCCCTCGATCACAAGGCATTCGAAGGCCGCGAGGCCTTCGATGCCGCGCTGATCGAACTGATTGACGCCTTCCAGCCCAAGCTCGTGGTGCTTGCCGGATTCATGCGCATTCTCAGCGCGGACTTCGTTCGGCACTATCAGGGTCGCCTGCTCAATATCCATCCTTCGCTGCTACCCAAATACAAAGGGTTACACACTCATCAGCGAGCGCTGGAGGCCGGAGACACCGAGCACGGCTGCAGCGTGCACTTTGTGACAGAGGAACTCGATGGCGGACCACTGGTCGTACAGGCAGTGATCCCGGTAGAGTTGCACGACTCGCCGCAAAGCCTGGCGCAGCGGGTCCACGTCCAGGAACACCGGATTTACCCGATGGCCGTACGCTGGTTTGCCGAAGGTCGACTCACACTCGGCGAACAGGGTGCTTTACTGGATGGTCAGTTACTGGCCGCCAGTGGCCACTTGATTCGTAATTAGGAGATTTTATGCGTCGCGCCCTGCTCTTCGCTTGTGCTCTGCTCACCCTGCCCTTCGCGCAGGCTGCGGACCTTCAACCCTTCTCCGCCAGCTATACCGCCGACTGGAAACAGCTGCCGATGAGCGGTACTGCCGAACGCAGCCTGGAAAAGAAAGGCGACGGCACCTGGAAGCTGAGCTTCAAGGCCTCGATGATGATCGCCAGCCTGACTGAAGAAAGCACCCTGACGTTCGACAAGGACACCCTGCTGCCGCAGTCCTATCACTTCGAACGTGGTGGCCTGGGCAAAGCCAAGAAGGCCGACCTGGACTTCGACTGGAACGCCAAGATGGTCACTGGCACCGATCGCGGCGATGCGGTCAAGATCCCGCTCAATCGCGGCATGGTCGACAAATCCACCTACCAACTCGCCCTGCAGCACGATGTGGCCGCCGGCAAGAAAAGCATGAGCTATCAGGTCGTCGATGATGGCGAAGTCGACACTTACGACTTCCGTGTCCTGGGTTCGGAAAAAGTCGACACCAAGGCCGGCCAGATCGATGCGATCAAGGTCGAGCGCGTGCGTGATCCGACACAAAGCAAACGTATCACCGTCATGTGGTTCGCCAAGGACTGGGATTACCTGCTGGTTCGCCTGCAACAGGTCGAAACCGACGGCAAGGAGTACAACATCATGCTCCTGAACGGCACCGTCAACGGCAAGACCGTCAAAGGCAGCTAAGCCGCACGACAATAAAAAAGCCCCGCCGATGCGGGGCTTTTTTTCGCCTGGTGTTTCCATTTGGCCGCTCAAGCACAGCTCTCCTGGCGACCCGGCAGGCTCGCTCGCCGGGTAAAAAGGCCCAACACGACAGCCGCCCAACATGAAACTTTTGTCATAAAACTCCACCCCCTGCGACCAGATGTCACAGTTTCCGCGGCCTGCGGGACTGTTGCGAAATCTGCAAAAGGTTGTTGCATTTGAAAGCAATTTACTTAGCCAGCTAACAAAATATATAACGGAGTCCTGCACACGCCTTGCTGCAGATCAATAGAGATTGGAGCTAGCAGATGACTGTAAAAGTAACTGAACGCGACGATTCACACATGTCCCATGAAGGCGTAGCCGCAGGTGTACGGATCTGGGACGTGCATCAACAAGACATGCTGGTGGGAATGTTTCATTCCGAGAGCGATGCCCATAATTACAAGGCCGAACTGGAGAAGCTGGAGCAGAACCGCGCACCGCAAAGCTCCTGATCTCACACTGACTGCCGCGCCTGCCGCCACGCATCGGCAGGCGCTTCAGAAACAACAAACCCCGCTCATGGCGGGGTTTGTTGTTTCTGCGGGCTTACCACATCAGATCGTCAGGGATCTGGTAGGCCGCGTACGGATCGTCCTCGTCCGGCGCCTCGGTCGGGGTGTTGAGCTGAACGATGCGCCGTGGATCGCGCTCCTGGATCTTCAGGGCGGCTTCACGGGGGATGACTTCATAACCGCCGGCATGGTGCACGATGGCCAGCGAGCCGCTGCTCAGCTTGTTGCGCATCAGGGTATTCACCGACAGGCGCTTGACCTTCTTGTCGTCGACGAAGTTGTAGTAGTCCTCGGTGGTCAGCTTCGGCAGGCGCGACACTTCGATCAGTTGCTTGATCTGCGCGGCACGGGCCTTCTGCTCGGCCTTCTCCTGCTGCTGGCGGTTGAGTTCCTGGTCGCGCTTGACCTTCTCGGCCTGCGCCTCCTGGGCCAGGCGCGCCTGGGTATCGTCCGCCTCGACCTGGCCCTTATGGACTAGGCGTTGCTGCTTCTGTTTCTCTTTGCTGACCTGCTTGGCCTGCTTTTGGTTGACCAGCCCTGCTTTGAGCAACTGGTCGCGAAGGGAAAGGCTCATTGGTGCTCACTCACTTAGGCAACAGCCTCAGCCACAGCTGGGCAAATTCTTTTCCTGACGTTTGGCTTCGCCCCACAAGGCGTCCAACTCTTCGAGGGTGCAATCTTCCATGGGTCGGCGGGTATCGCGCAATGCCTGCTCGATAAATCGAAAGCGCCGCTCGAACTTGGCATTGGCGCCACGCAGGGTGGTTTCCGGATCGACCTTCAGATGCCGGGCCAGGTTGACCACGGCGAACAGCAGGTCGCCCACCTCGTCGGCGATCGCCTGCGGGTCATTCTCGGACATGGCTTCGAGCACTTCATCGAGCTCTTCGCGGATCTTGTCCACCACCGGCAAGGCGTCCGGCCAGTCAAAACCGACCTGGGCCGCGCGCTTTTGCAACTTGGCCGAACGGGACAGGGCCGGCAGCGCCGCAGGCACATCGTCGAGCAAGGACAACTGCAAAGGCTCTGCCGACTTCTCGGCGCGCTCCTCGGCCTTGATCTCTTCCCAGCGCTGCTTGACCTGCTCTTCATCCAGCCGCGGCGTATCCAGCGGCGCGTACAGGTCCCCGGTAGGGAATACATGGGGATGGCGACGGATCAGCTTGCGGGTGATGCTGTCGACCACGCCGTCGAACTCGAAACGCCCCTCCTCCCGCGCCAGCTGGCTGTAATACACCACCTGGAACAGCAGATCGCCCAGCTCGCCCTGCAAGTGCTCGAAATCGCCCCGCTCGATGGCATCGGCCACCTCGTAGGCCTCTTCCAGGGTGTGGGGGACGATGGTGGCGTAGCTCTGCTTGATATCCCAAGGGCAGCCGTACTGCGGATCCCGCAGCCGCGCCATCAGGTGCAACAGGTCTTCAAGGCTGTACATCAGTCACTCTCATTGCCAAACCATGTTTTCTGTAGGAGCGAGGCTTGCCCGCGATGGCGATTTGTCTGACATACCGCTATCGCGGGCAAGCCTCGCTCCTACGCTCCGGATTTCAAGGGGTACGGTTACGGCGGGTCTCGATGATGTTCGGCAACTGGGAAATACGCCCCAGCAACCGCCCCAGCGCATCCAGCCCCGGAATCTCGATGGTCAGGGACATCAGCGCGGTGTTGTCCTCCTTGTTCGAGCGGGTGTTGACCGCCAGCACGTTGATCCGTTCGTTGAGCAGCACCTGGGACACGTCACGCAGCAAACCGGAGCGGTCGTAGGCGCGAATGATGATATCCACCGGGTAGGTCTGCACCGGCACCGGACCCCAGCTGACCTGGATGATCCGCTCCGGCTCGCGGCCGGCCAGTTGCAGCACCGAGGCGCAGTCCTGACGGTGAATGCTCACCCCGCGCCCCTGGGTGATGTAGCCGACGATCGCATCCCCCGGCAGCGGCTGGCAGCAGCCGGCCATCTGGGTCAGCAGGTTGCCGACGCCCTGGATCTGGATGTCGCCGCGCTTGCCCGGCTTGTAGCCGGTGGCCTTGCGCGGGATCAGTTCCAGCTGTTCGTTGCCGCGTTCCGGCTCCACCAGCTGCTGCGCCAGGTTGACCAGTTGCGCCAGGCGCAGGTCGCCTGCGCCCAGGGCGGCGAACATGTCCTCAGCGGTTTTCATGTTGGCCTTGTCGGCCAGCTTGTCGAAATCCACCTGCGGCAAATCGAGGCGATTGAGTTCGCGCTCGAGCAGGGTCTTGCCCGCCGCCACGTTCTGATCCCGCGCCTGCAGCTTGAACCAGTGGACGATCTTCGCCCGCGCCCGCGAGGTGGTGACATACCCCAGGTTCGGGTTCAGCCAGTCGCGGCTCGGCGTGCCGTGCTTGCTGGTAATGATCTCGACCTGCTCGCCGGTCTGCAGGCTGTAGTTGAGCGGCACGATGCGCCCGTTGATCTTCGCGCCCCGGCAGTTGTGACCGATCTCGGTGTGCACCCGGTAGGCGAAGTCCAGCGGTGTCGCGCCTTTCGGCAAATCGATGGCGTGGCCGTCGGGGGTGAAGATGTAGACTCGGTCCGGCTCGATATCCACCCGCAACTGCTCGGCCAGGCCGCCGATATCCCCCAGCTCTTCATGCCACTCGAGCACCTGACGCAGCCAGGAGATTTTCTCTTCGTAGTGGTTGGAGCCGGATTTGACGTCGGTGCCCTTGTAGCGCCAGTGGGCGCAGACCCCCAGTTCGGCCTCTTCGTGCATCGCGTGGGTACGGATCTGCACTTCCAGCACCTTGCCTTCAGGTCCGATGACCGCCGTGTGCAGCGAGCGGTAACCGTTCTCCTTGGGGTTGGCGATGTAGTCGTCGAACTCTTTCGGAATGTGCCGCCACAGGGTGTGGACGATCCCCAGCGCGGTGTAGCAGTCGCGCATTTCCGGGACCAGCACGCGCACCGCGCGCACGTCATAGATCTGGCTGAACTCCAGGCCCTTGCGCTGCATTTTGCGCCAGATCGAATAGATGTGTTTGGCCCGGCCGCTGATGTCGGCGTCGACGCCGGTGGCCTGCAGTTCGTTCTGCAGCTGGTTCATCACGTCGGAGATGAAACGCTCACGATCGAGGCGCCGCTCGTGCAGCAACTTGGCGATCTGCTTGTACTGCTCAGGCTCCAGGTAGCGGAAGGACAAGTCCTCCAGCTCCCACTTGATATGACCGATACCCAGGCGATGAGCCAGCGGTGCGTAGATGTCGAAGACTTCCCGGGCGACCCGGTTGCGCTTCTCGTCGTCGGCGTTTTTCACCGCGCGGATCGCGCAGGTCCGCTCGGCCAGCTTGATCAGTGCCACACGCACGTCATCGACCATCGCCACCAGCATCTTGCGCAGGTTTTCCACCTGGGCCTGGGTGCCGAGCACGAGGGATTGGCGGGGGCTGAGGCTGGCGCTGATCGCCGCCATGCGCAGCACGCCGTCGATCAGCTTGGCCACCACCGGACCGAAGCGCTGGCTGACAGCCGGCAGCGGGATCTGGCCTTCGCGGACGCCACGGTAGAGTACCGCGGCCACCAACGAATCCTGATCCAGCTTGAGGTCGGCGAGGATCTCCGCGATCTCGAGGCCGGTGCTGAAACTCGACATGTCTTCGCCGCTGAGATTCTTCGCGGCGATGTGTTGTTGCTCTGCCTCACGAGCGAACTCGCAGGCTTCTTTCAAGGCTTCACGGTCCAGTGCCATGTCGACGCTGACCGCATGATCGAGCCACGCCTCGAGATTGATACTGCCGTCGGTGTTGATCGGCTGGTGCGCTCTCACCTGTACCATCTTGCTTTACCTTCCCTACGACGCACATTCAATGCGTCAAATCGCTGACCTTCACTGCCAGTATTTCCTCGCTGGGCCGGCGAGTGCTACCTGACGGGCCAACGGATTAGACGAGCCATCCTAGCTCGCTTCAAATAACGCCATGGCCTCGACATGTGCCGTCTGAGGAAACATATCGAGGATCCCGGCACGTTTTAACCGGTAGCCCTGTCTGACCAGTTCGACTGTGTCACGCGCCAGAGTGGCAGGGTTGCATGACACATAAACCAGGCGCTTGGCGCCCAGGCTCGCAAGCTTGCGTACCACCTCGAAAGCACCGTCCCGAGGTGGGTCCAAGAGTACCGCAGAAAAGCCTTCGCGGGCCCACTCGGCATCGCTCAGGGGCTGCGATAAATCGGCCTGAAAAAACCGGGTGTTATGCAAATTGTTGCTAGCGGCATTCTCCGCGGCGCGCGCGACCATGGTCGCCACCCCTTCGACCGCCACCACTTCCCGAACCTTCTGCGCCAGCGGCAAGGCAAAGTTGCCCAGGCCGCAAAACAGATCCAGCACGCGCTCGTCAGCCTGTGGCGCCAGCCACTCCAGGGCCTGGGCCACCATCGCCTCGTTGACCCCGGCGTTGACCTGGACAAAATCCCCCGGCCGATAAGCCAGCTGCAGATCCCACGGATCCAGGCGATAACCCAGTGCCTGGTCCGGGTCCACCGGTTGCGGCTCGCCTTCGCCATGCAGCCACAGCTGGGCCTCATGGAACGCGCAGAACGCCTGGAGAATCTCCAGGTCGGCTGCGGACAACGGCGCCATATGGCGCAGCAGCACGGCAATCGCCGAACCGCTGAACAACTCCACATGCCCCAATGCCTGCGGTTTGCTCAGGCGCTGCAGCATGGCCGGCAAGCGGCTCATGATCGGTTGCAAGGGCTGTACCAGCACCGGGCATTCGTCGATAGCGACGATGTCCTGGCTGCCGGCGGCACGAAAGCCTACTTCGAGGTTTTTCGCCTTGGCGTCCCAGCGCACCGCGACCCGCGCCCGACGTCGGTAGCCGAACTCCGGACCGCTCAAGGGCGCTGCCCACTCCTCTGGCTCGACACCGGCGACCCGCGACAGCTGCTCGGCGAGCATGCGCTGTTTCAGGGCAAGCTGTTCATTGTGGGGCAGGTGCTGCACGCTGCAGCCGCCACAACGGCCGGCATGGGCGCAAGGCGCTGGCCGGCGCAGATCACTGGCGCTGAACACCCGCTCGGTACGGGCCTCCACCACTTTGCCGTGGGCACCCAGCACTCGCGCCTCGACCTCTTCGCCCGCCAGTGCACCGACAACGAACCAGGTACGCCCTTCCAGGAAGGCGATACCGCGGCCGTCGTTAGCCAGGCGCTCGATGGTCAGGCGCTGTTTTTTTCCAACGGGTATCTGCGCCGCCCGGCTCCCGCCCGAAGGCTGGAAGCGCAGGCCTCTGACTGGCTTAGCCATCAGTTGGGCGCATCGAAGATGCCGGTCGACAGGTAACGGTCGCCCCGGTCACAGATGATCGCGACAATCACCGCGTTTTCGACTTCGCGGGACAGGCGCAACATCGCCGCCACCGCACCGCCCGAGGACACGCCGCAGAAGATGCCTTCTTCGCGGGCCAGGCGCCGGGTCACGTCTTCGGCTTCGCTTTGCGTCATGTCGACGATGCGATCGACGCGGGTGGCCTGGTAGATCTTCGGCAGGTATTCCTGCGGCCAGCGGCGAATGCCGGGAATGGCCGAGCCTTCCATCGGTTGCAGGCCGATGATCTGCACGTTCGGGTTCTGTTCCTTCAGATAACGCGAAGTGCCCATGATGGTGCCGGTGGTGCCCATGGAGCTGACGAAATGGGTGATGGTGCCCTCGGTCTGGCGCCAGATTTCCGGGCCGGTGCCGGTGTAGTGCGCTTCCGGGTTATCCAGGTTGGCGAACTGGTCGAGCACCTTGCCGCGACCTTCGGCCTGCATCTTCTCGGCCAGGTCGCGCGCGCCTTCCATGCCCTCTTCCTGGCTGACCAGGATCAGCTCGGCGCCATAGGCGGTCATCGCCGCCTTGCGCTCGGCACTGGAGTTGTCGGGCATGATCAGGATCATCTTGTAACCCTTGATCGCCGCAGCCATGGCCAGGGCAATCCCGGTGTTGCCCGAGGTCGCCTCGATCAGCGTATCGCCGGGGTGAATCTGCCCACGCAGCTCGGCGCGAGTGATCATCGACAGCGCCGGGCGGTCCTTGACCGAACCCGCCGGGTTGTTGCCCTCGAGCTTGAGCAGCAGGGTGTTGCTGGTGACGCCAGGTAGGCGCTGCAAACGGACCAGCGGGGTGTTGCCGACGCAATCGGCGATGGTGGGGTACTGCAAGGTCATGGCGTATTCGCAATCCGGACTGCGGGGGCGACTATCATACCGGCAAACGTTCGCAGGCCATATCACGCAAAGTGAGGGTCTTATGGCTTAACGATATAAGGCAACAAATCAGCCTCGGTCGAAGGCGCTTCCATCACAACGGCAGCCCGCAGACGCATGTTCAGGCGCAGGCCACGCCCGGCATTTTCCGCCCACAGCTGACCGCCCTGACGCTGCACTGCGTTTCTCGCGATGCTCAAGCCCAGGCCAAAACCGCCATTGCCCGGACGCGAGCCGTCGAGACGGGTAAAGGGATCGAAGATCCGCTGCAGATCGGCATCAGCCACGCCAGGCCCCTCATCCTCCAGCCACAGCAGCCAATGCTCGCCCTCGCGCTGGCCGTCCAGCAGCACACGCCCGCCCGCGGGCGAATGGCGAATGGCATTGCGCAAGATGTTTTCCAGGGCCTGAGCCAGGGTATTGAGGTTGCCCCTGACCCAGCACGAGGCGTCCAGCGCGCAGTGCAGTTGCGCGTTGGACCAGGCGCTTTCGAAGCAGGCGTTTTCCGTGAGCATTTCCCACAGGGCCTGGATCTGGATGTCTTCCTCGGCCAGCGGCGCCCGCTCGGTGTCGAGCCAGGCCAGCTGCAAGGTGTCGTCCACCAGCCGCTGCATGCCATCGACTTCCCGCGCCAGCCGCTCGCGCAGTGCCGGCAGGCTCTGCTCGCCGTCGCAGGCGACCCGCAGGCGACTCAGGGGCGTGCGCAACTCATGGGAAAGATCGCGCAGCAATTGCTGCTGCAAGGCCACGGTGCCCTGCAGGCGCTCGGACATCTGGTCGAACGCCCGGCCCAGTTCGCCCAGCTCGTCCTGGCGACTGGTGGTCTGGCTCGACAGCCGCGCATTCAGTTGATCGGCGCGCCAGGCGTTGGCCTGTTCGCGCAGCTGGTTCAGCGGCACCACCAACAGTCGATACAGCCCGACACACAGCAACAGGGTGAACAGGCCGGGAATCACCCCGTTGGTCAGTACCCGCCAGAACACCCGGTAGCGCCCGGGCTTGAACCGCTGGGGCAGCTCGATCACCAGGCTGCCGGCGGACGGGTCGTTGGGAAATGGAATCTTCAGCCAGGGCAAACCCCGGGTATGGCGGCTGACCGGCCAATCCAGGCCGCGCAGGAACGTCAGGTGCTGGCTCTCGGCTTCACTCAGCGGATAGCTGCCCAGCGATTGCAGGTCGCGACCGATGACCCCGACCCAATGGCGCTCGCGCCCGGCCATGGCCTGCAACCAGGCATCGACCCCGGCGCTCTGTCCCTGGTTCCAGGCCTGTTCGGCTTCGGCGGCGTAGCCGGTCAGCGTGCCGCGAGCCTCGTCGGAGAGGAACAGGTTCTTCTGCTCCATGTAGCGGCCCCAGGACCAGCTCAACCAGATCATCAGCAGGCAGAACGCAACCAACAGAAAGGCCAGCTTCCAGAACAGCGAATGCCTGCCGGGCAGCTCAGGCCATTTCATCGAAGGCACTCAGCACATAGCCCTTGCCCCAGACCGTGCGCACTTCCCGCGCGACATAACCGACCGCCTTGAGCTTACGGCGGATCTGGCTGATGTGCATGTCCAGGCTGCGATCATGGGGCGCGTAGCCGCGCTGCAGCACATGCTGATAAAGGAAGGGTTTGCTCAGGACCTCGTCGCCGTTGCGGTTGAGTGTCTCCAGCAGGCGGTACTCGCTGCGGGTCAGCCCGGCCCACTGTTGCCCGTAATGCACGTCGCACAGCTCATCGTCGAAACGCAGCCCCTGGGCTTCCTGCCTGAGCGGCGCCGGGGCCGGTCGGCGATCCAGGGCCACGCGCCGCAGGATGGCTTCGATCCGTACCCGCAGCTCGGCCATGCTGAAGGGCTTGGGCAGATAATCGTCGGCCCCCAGGCGGAAACCGCTGATGCGATCGGCCTCGGCCCCCAGCGCCGACATCAGCAGCACCGGCGTGGAATGGCTCTGGCGAAAATGGGTGAGCACCGTCAGGCCGTCCATTCCCGGCAGCAGGATGTCCATCAGCACCACATCGAAAGACTGCTGGCGGGCCATCGTCAGCCCTTCCTGGCCGTTCTGGCACCAGGTGACATCAAACCCGCAACGCCCCAATTGCTCGTGCACATAGGCACCGAGCACCAGGTCGTCTTCGATGCTCAGGATCCGGGGATGGACGACAGATACGGGATTCATTAGCCTCTGCAAGTAATTCTCAGTTGGGCGATTATTCAAGATTGCCCGCCTCCGGGCAACCGGCACCGGTCGACAAGGCGCTCGCTACACCGGGGGAGCTCGACCGGTTCGACGGTTAATTTTGCGAAGATTGCGGCAAAGCAAATGGCTACACTGCGCAGGTGGTGCGCACCGGATGTGCGCAGGGTTCATTCAAAACGGCGTGGTAGCAGGAGAGTTGCGTGCTTAAGAAACTGGGGATCAAAGGCCGCGTGCTGTTGCTGACCTTGCTGCCAACCAGCCTGATGGCGTTGGTGCTGGGCGGTTATTTCACCTGGATGCAGCAGTCGGACCTGCAAACCCAGCTTCTGCAACGCGGCGAAATGATCGCCGAGCAACTGGCGCCCCTGGTGGCACCGGCCCTGGCCCACCAGAACACCGCCCTGCTGGAACGTATCGCCACCCAGTCCCTGGAACAGCAGGACGTGCGCGCGGTGAGCTTCCTCGCGCCCGACCGGACGCCCCTGGCCCATGCCGGCCCGAGCATGCTCAACCAGGCACCGACCGGTAACGGCAGCCAGATGCTGCAACGCACCGGCAGCGACGCCACCCGCTATCTGCTGCCGGTGTTCGGTCGCCACCGCAACCTGGCCGGCGACCTGATTCCCGACGAGTCCGACCGCCTGCTCGGCTGGGTCGAGCTGGAGCTGTCCCATAACAGCATGCTGTTGCGCGGCTACCGCAGCCTGTTCGCCAGCCTGCTGCTGATCACCGCCGGGCTGATCTGCACCGGCCTGCTGGCGCTGCGCATGGGCCGTACCATCAACAACCCGCTGAGCCAGATCAAACAGGCCGTCACCCAACTCAAGGACGGCAACCTGGAAACCCGCCTGCCCTTGCTCGGCAGCCAGGAGCTGGACGAACTGGCCTCGGGCATCAACCGTATGGCCGGCACCCTGCAGAACGCCCAGGAAGAACTGCAGCACAGCATCGACCAGGCCACCGAGGACGTCCGGCAAAACCTGGAAACCATCGAGATCCAGAACATCGAACTGGACCTGGCGCGCAAGGAGGCCCTGGAGGCCAGCCGGATCAAGTCGGAATTCCTGGCCAACATGAGTCACGAAATCCGTACCCCGCTCAACGGCATCCTCGGTTTCACCCACTTGTTGCAGAAAAGCGAGCTGACCCCGCGCCAGCTGGATTACCTGGGCACCATCGAAAAGTCCGCCGACAGCCTGCTGGGGATCATCAACGAAATTCTCGACTTCTCGAAAATCGAAGCCGGCAAGCTGGTGCTCGACAGCATTCCGTTCAACCTGCGCGACCTGTTGCAGGACACCCTGACCATCCTCGCCCCGGCCGCCCACGCCAAGCAGCTGGAACTGGTCAGCCTGGTGTATCGCGACACGCCGCTGTCGCTGGTGGGCGACCCGCTGCGCCTCAAGCAGATCCTCACCAACCTGGTGAGCAACGCCATCAAGTTCACCCGCGAAGGCACCATCGTCGCCCGCGCCATGCTCGAAGAAGAACACGAAGACAGCGTGCAACTGCGCATCAGCATTCAGGACACCGGCATCGGCCTGTCGAACCAGGATGTGCGCGCTCTGTTCCAGGCCTTCAGCCAGGCCGACAACTCGCTGTCGCGGCAACCCGGCGGTACCGGCCTGGGGCTGGTGATTTCCAAGCGCCTGATCGAACAGATGGGTGGCGAGATCGGCGTCGACAGTACGCCCGGCGAAGGTTCGGAGTTCTGGATCAGCCTGCGCCTGCCGAAAACCCGCGACGACGCTGAAGACCTGCCCGCCCCGCCGCTGCTCGGCAGGCGGGTCGCGGTGCTGGAGAACCATGAGCTGGCGCGTCAGGCCCTGCAGCATCAACTCGAGGACTGCGGCCTGGAAGTGACGCCGTTCAATACCCTGGAAGCCCTGACCAACGGGGTGACCGGGGTGCATCAGACCGAACAGGCGATCGACCTGGCGGTCCTCGGCATCACCACCAACGACATGCCGCCGGAACGCCTCAACCAGCACATCTGGGACCTCGAACACCTGGGCTGCAAAGTGCTGGTGCTGTGCCCGACCACCGAACAGACGCTGTTCCACCTGTCGGTGCCCAACCCTCACAGCCAGTTGCAGGCCAAACCGGCCTGCACCCGCAAGCTGCGGCGTGCCCTGGCCGATCTGGTCAACCCCAAGGCGGTGCGCAGCGAGCCGAGCGAACCGATCGCCAGTCGCCCGCCACGGGTGCTGTGTGTCGATGACAACCCGGCCAACCTGCTGCTGGTGCAGACCCTGCTCGAAGACATGGGCGCCAAGGTGCTCGCGGTCGACAGCGGTTACGCGGCGGTCAAGGCGGTGCAGAACGAATCCTTCGACCTGGTGATGATGGACGTGCAGATGCCCGGCATGGACGGTCGCCAGAGCACCGAGGCGATTCGCCAGTGGGAGAGCGAACGCAACTGCACGCCGCTGCCGGTGATCGCCCTCACCGCCCACGCCATGGCCAACGAAAAACGCGCGCTGCTGCAAAGCGGCATGGACGACTACCTGACCAAGCCCATCAGTGAGCGGCAGCTGGCTCAGGTGGTGCTGAAGTGGACCGGTCTGGCCCTGCGCAACCAGGGCCCGGAACGCACGGGCGAACCGTCCGGCAATGGCCACGAGTTGCAAGTGCTGGATCATGACGAAGGTTTGCGCCTGGCCGCCGGCAAAGCGGACCTGGCCGCCGACATGCTGGCGATGCTCCTGGCTTCGCTGGAGGCCGATCGCGAAGCGATTCGCGCCGCCCGTGCCGCCAATGACCACAATGCCCTGATCGAACGGGTCCACCGCCTGCACGGGGCAACCCGCTACTGCGGAGTCCCGCAATTGCGCGCCGCCTGCCAGCGCAGCGAAACCCTGCTCAAGCAGGAAGACATCAAGGCCTTCGCCGCCCTCGACGAACTCGAACGGGCGATCAACCGCCTGGCCACGGAGGCCCGCATCAACGCCTGACTCAGGGCAACGACCCGGTTGCCCCGAAGGTTCATGCTGGGGGCAACCTCCCACAAGGACGACACCATGCGCACCATTCTCTTCAGCAGCCAGAACTATGACCGCGACAGCTTCCTCGGCGCCGAGCTGCCGCCGGGCATCGAGCTACAGTTCCAGGCAGCGCGCCTGAGCCTGGACACAGCGGCCCTGGCGGAGCACCACGAAGTGGTCTGCGCCTTTATCAATGACGACCTGAGTGCCCCGGTGCTGGAACAGCTGGCCGCCGGCGGCACGCGCCTGATCGCGCTGCGCTCCGCCGGCTACAACCATGTCGACCTGGCCGCGGCCAAACGCCTGGGCCTGAGCGTGGTGCGGGTCCCGGCCTACTCGCCTCATGCCGTGGCCGAGCATGCGGTGGCCCTGATCCTGGCGCTGAACCGCCGCCTGCACCGCGCCTACAACCGCACCCGCGAAGGTGACTTCAGCTTGCACGGCCTGACCGGTTTCGACCTGGTGGGAAAAACCGTCGGCATCGTCGGCACCGGGCAGATCGGCGCCACCTTTGCCCGGATCATGGCCGGTTTCGGCTGCCAGTTGCTGGCCCACGATCCCTTCCCCAACCCGCAAGTCGAGGCCCTGGGCGCGCGTTACCTGAGCCTGCCGGAGCTGCTGGCCCAGGCACAGATCATCAGCCTGCACTGCCCGCTCACCGCCGACAGCAAACACCTGATCAACCGCCAGAGCCTGGCCCGGATGCAACCGGGGGCGATGCTGATCAATACCGGCCGCGGCGGCCTGGTGGATACCCCGGCGCTGATCGAAGCCCTGAAGAACGGCCAACTGGGCTACCTGGGGCTGGATGTCTACGAAGAGGAAGCGCAGCTGTTCTTCGAGGACCGCTCCGACCTGCCACTGCAGGACGACGTGCTGGCGCGGCTGTTGACCTTCCCCAACGTGATAGTCACCGCCCACCAGGCCTTCCTCACCCGCGAGGCCCTGGCGGCGATCGCCGACACCACCTTGCACAACATCGCCGCCTGGGCTGCCGGCGCGCCCTGTAACCTGGTGGAAGGCTGAGCCGACGGACCGGCGGTAAGCGAAGGTCATCTGCCTGCAACCTGAGGTATCGGGGTGCGTGCTAGCATACGCGCCAGATTTGGAGGACCCATGGTCGAACACGATTTCCGCTACAGCCTGATGAACCCGCAACACACCCTGATCGAATGCCGCGCCCTGGTGCCCGGCCGCTATCAGGTCACCGGCAACGGTGGTTCCATCCGCAACGACGACGTGCTGATCGTCACCCTCAAGGGCAGCAAGGACCTGTCGATGCGCCTGACGGTGGAAACCGTTCGGCACCTGATCAACCCGGTCGGCCAGTGGGTCGCCGTGGCCCGTGGTCCGGTATTCGGCGAGCTGGCGATCCATCAGTGGCAGGTCAACTGCGACAGCTGCGCCACCGAGCTGAGCTTCGAGTTCGCGGTGGATGCCAAGCTGGGCAGCAAGGCGCAAAAGCCTGCGGCCAGCGCGCGGATCGCTGAGCTGGGCTGGATCAGCCAAGGGGAAAAACACCTCTGCCCGAAATGCCAGCGAGCCGCCCAATGAAACGCCTGGCGTTGACCGCCGCGTTCGGCGCCGGCCTGCTGGGTTGCGCGGCGGAGCCGGTGAAACTGCAGCAGGATCGCAGCTACATCCTGGAGTGGATCGGCGAGCGTCCGCTGATCGATTACAGCCACCTGACCATCACCCTCGGCGAAGACGGTCGCGCCTACGGCAACGGTGGCTGCAACCACTGGTTCGCGCCCTACACCCTGGACGGCGACAAGCTCAGCTTCGGCAAGGTCGGCAGCACCCGCAAGATGTGCGCGCCAGCTTTGATGGAGCAGGAACGACGCTTCCTGCAGGCGCTGGAAACCGTCCAGCGCTGGGACATTTCCCCGATCGAGCAAGTGCGTTTCTGGCCGGCCGAAGGCAAGCCGTTGCGCTGGTGGCTCGAGGAAGGTTGATACCGCCCTCCTGTAGCCGCTGCCGCAGGCTGCGATAAGGTCCGCAGGACCTTCAGCGATCCAGGGATCGCAACGGCCTTGCTAGCCGTTCGCAGCCTGCAGCGGCTATCTATCAATGCCCGCGCAGGGCTTCCAGCTTCGCCATCACGCCCGCCGCGGTCTGTTCGCCCATCAGTTGCTCACGCACCTTGCCCTGGTCATCGATGATGTAGGTCACCGGCAACCCTTCGCTGCGTGGCAAATCGAAAATCTCCGCCGGGTTCTGCGCCAGCACAGTGAACTTGATGCCCAGTTTTTCACTGGCGCTCTTCAGTTCCTCGCCCTGCACGTTATCGAAATTGACCCCCAGTACACTCACCGACTGCCCCTTGAGCCCTTCGGCCAATGCATTGAGTTCGGGGATCTCGGTGCGGCACGGCCCACACCATTCGGCCCAGTAATTGAGTACCAGCCACTGCTTGTCCACGCGCTCGGCGGCGACTTTCTGGCCATATTGATCGACCCCGTAATCGTTACCGCAGCCGCTCAGCAACAAGGTGCCGATGATCGCCAATGCCGCTGCCAGTTGCCTTGCCATGCCTTGATCCTTGTATTGAAAAAAACCAGTCAAACCCGCTTTCTCGTGCGACCCATCGCCTCGCAAGGTTCAGGACTGCCCGTCGCACAGGTAGAATAGCCGCCACCTTACGCAAGATGCGACCCGCCCATGACCGATCTGACGCTTTATCACAACCCGCGCTGCTCGAAATCCCGCGGCGCACTGGAACTGCTGGAAGCCCGTGGCCTGACCCCGACCCTGGTCCGCTACCTGGAAACCCCGCTCGATGCCGCCCAGCTGCAAAGCCTGCTGGGCAAGCTCGGGATCGGCGCCCGCCAGCTGCTGCGCA
The DNA here is from genome assembly GCF_017349775.1 of Pseudomonas sp. GW460-12-10-14-TSB1. Lineage (NCBI taxonomy): Bacteria > Pseudomonadati > Pseudomonadota > Gammaproteobacteria > Pseudomonadales > Pseudomonadaceae > Pseudomonas > Pseudomonas sp. GW460-12-10-14-TSB1. The sequence continues at coordinate 102,662 of NZ_JACNAC010000004.1, read as the reverse complement.
CCGGCGAAGACGAGTACAAGAGCCTCAACCTGGCCGACGCCAGCCTGAGCGAAGCGCAGCTGATCGCCGCCATCGCCGCGCACCCGAAACTCATGGAACGGCCGATTCTTGAAGTCGGCGACAAGGCCATCATCGGCCGGCCGCCGGAGAACGTGCTGGAGATCCTGCCTTGAGTACGCCGTACATCCTGGTTCTCTACTACAGCCGCAACGGCTCGACCAACGAGATGGCCCGGCAGATCGCCCGGGGCATCGAACAAGGTGGCCTGGAAGCGCGCCTGCGCACCGTGCCGGCGATATCCGCCGACTGCGAGGCCGTGGCCCCGAGCATCCCGGAAGACGGCGCACTATACGCCAGCCTCGACGACCTGAAACACTGCTCCGGCCTGGCTTTGGGCAGTCCGACCCGTTTCGGCAATATGGCCGCGCCGCTGAAGTACTTCCTCGACGGCACCAGCAACCTGTGGCTGACCGGCGCCTTGGTGGGCAAGCCGGCCGGGGTGTTCACCTCCACCGCCAGCCTGCACGGCGGCCAGGAAACCACCCTGCTGTCGATGATGCTGCCGCTGCTGCACCACGGCATGCTGATCACCGGCCTGCCCTACAGCGAATCGGCCCTGCTGGAAACCCGTGGCGGCGGCACGCCTTACGGTGCCAGCCACCATGCCGGCGCCGACGGCAAGAGCCCGCTGAACGAGCATGAGGTCGCCCTCTGCCGCGCCCTGGGCCTGCGCCTGGCCAAGACTGCCCTGCAACTGGAGAGCAGCCGTGGCTAAAAAGCCGAAGATCCTGCCGGCCATCGAATGGCTGGAGCCGCGCGTACGCATCACCCGGGTGCTGAGCCTGATCTGCTTTTTCGGCCTGGTCGGCCTGCTCTGCGGCTACTACCTGTTCGTCGCCGACCTGCACGGCGCCCGGCCCTGGGTGATCCTGCTGATCGAACTGGTGCCGCTGCTGCTGATGGCGCCGGGCATGCTGGTGGGCAGCGCGCGCGGGCATTCCTGGATGTGCTTCGTGGTGAACCTGTATTTCATCAAGGGCGCGCTGGCCGCCTACGACCCGAACCGGCAACTGTTCGGCATCCTGGAGATGCTCGCCAGCCTGGCGGTGTTCTGCTCGGCCCTGCTCTACGTGCGCTGGCGCTTCCAGCTCAACCGCAAGCTGGCGGGTGAAGGCGAGGTCAGCGTCGCCTGACAGTGCGCTATCGCGGGCAAGCCTCGCTCCTACAGAAAACCCAATGCTTCCGTAGGAGCGAGGCTTGCCCGCGATGAGATCAACGCCGAATCAGTGGTTGACCGTATAAGCCAGCATCATCGAGATCTGGCACAGCGGCCGGCCACTTTCGGCGTGCCACTGGTTGAAGGCGCCCTGCACGGTGGCCAGGTCCTTGAGGCTGCTGGGCACCTTGTCGATGATCTGCTGCGCATTCAGCGCCGCCACCACGTCATAGGTCGGCACGAAGGTGTCCTTGCCGACCATCCGCAGAAAGCGCGGGGCCGACAGGCCGCCCAACTGGTGACCGTGCTTGGCCAGGTACTTCCACAGGCCGACGATGTCGGTCACCGGCCAGTCAGCGATCAAGGCACCGAAGCTGCCCTTCTCCTTTTCCACGTCGAGCACCATCTGCGCATTGCGCGGCACGCTCTTGAGCTTGCCCAGGTGGCGAATGATCCGTGTGTCCTGCATCAGCCGCTCGAGGTGCTCGGCGCCCATCAGCACCACTTTCTCCGGGTCGAAACCGAAAAACACCTCTTCGAAGGCCGGCCACTTGGCGTCCACCAGGCTGTGCTTCAAGCCGGCGCGAAACACCCGCAGGGCCAGGGTCGAGAGATAACGGTCATCGCTGATCTTGCGCAATTGCGCCGGGGTTTTCGGCACCGGCAGATGGGCTTCCAGCTCGGCCGCCGAACCGAAGCGGTTCAGACAGTATTCGTGCAGCCACTTGTAATCGCGCATGCCCTCTCCTAATGACGATAAAGAAACGGCGCTCAGAGGAGCGCCGTGATTCCAGGATACAGAGCCGCGAAACGACTCAGAGGTTCACCACATTGACGAAACGCGAGGCCGCGGTTTCGTCGATCTTCAGGCTGGTGAAGTCGAACAGGTTGCGGTCCGCCAGCTGTGACGGCACCACGTTCTGCAGGCCGCGGAAAATGCTTTCGGTACGGCCCGGGGTCTTGCGTTCCCATTCCTGAAGCATTTCCTTGACCACCTGGCGCTGCAGGTTTTCCTGGGAGCCACAGAGGTTGCACGGGATGATCGGGAACTGCTTGAGGTCGGAATAGGCCTGGATGTCCTTCTCGCTGCAATAGGCCAGCGGGCGGATCACCACATTACGCCCATCGTCGGCCCGCAGCTTGGGCGGCATGGCCTTGAGCGAGCCGTTGTAGAACATGTTGAGGAAGAAGGTCTCGACGATGTCGTCGCGATGGTGACCCAGGGCCATCTTGGTCGCGCCGATTTCGTCGGCGAAGGTGTACAGGGTGCCGCGACGCAGGCGCGAGCACAACGAGCAGGTGGTCTTGCCCTCCGGTATCAGCTCCTTGACCACCGAATAGGTGTCCTTCTCGACGATGTGGTACTCCACACCGAGTGTCTCGAGGTAGGCCGGCAGCACATGCTCGGGGAATCCGGGCTGCTTCTGGTCCATGTTCACGGCGACGATGTCGAACTTGATCGGTGCAACCTTCTGCAGGTGCATCAGCACGTCGAGCATGGTGTAGCTGTCCTTGCCGCCGGACAGGCAGACCATGACCTTGTCGCCGTCTTCGATCATGTTGAAGTCGGCGACCGCTTCCCCGGCCTGGCGGCGCAAGCGTTTCTGCAGTTTGTTCTGGTTGACCGTAAGAGTGCCCATGGCGCTTGAAATCCGCGGTGTGTGACGAAAAGCCGGACATTTTACGCAAAAACCGCGCGCGGGCGAAGCGCCGGGCGCCAGCCGACCGATCAAATCGCCGAATGCGATTACCAGCCGCGCCGACAGCGCGATTTGCTCTAACGCCTACGCCTTTTGCAAGTCAGTCCTTTCTATACTGCGACATAAGGTCGCACACATATTCAGACCTTTACTTACTTGGCCGCTGGCCCGTAGGCGCTCCGTTGGGGGGCGATGGCAATAACAAAGGAGTGACTGACTATGATTCATCATGTCGTGGGACTCTTCACCCACCCCGATCAGGAATGGCGAGAAATACGTGGCGACGAAGAGGAAAGCATCAGCCACATGTACCTCACCCACACGCTGATTCTCGCGGCGATTCCAGCGATTTCGGCATTTATCGGCACCACCCAGGTCGGTTGGGTCATAGGTAATCGAGCGCCGGTCATGCTGACCATGGAAAGCGCGCTGTGGATGACCATCATGTCGTACCTGGCGATGCTTGGCGGGGTCGCGGTCATGGGCGCCTTCGTCCACTGGATGGCCCGCACCTACGACGCCAGTCCGAGCCTGGCGCGCTGCATCGCGTTCGCCACCTATACCGCGACGCCCCTGTTCATCGGCGGCCTGGCGGCGCTGTATCCGCACATGTGGCTCGGCATGATCGTCGGCACGGCCGCCATCTGCTACACCGTCTACCTGCTGTATGTCGGATTGCCGACCTTCATGAACATTCCCTCGGACGAAGGTTTCCTGTTCTCAAGCTCCGTACTGGCCGTTGGGCTGGTGGTGCTGGTCGCGATCATGGCATTCACCGTGATCGTCTGGGGTCTTGGCGTCGGCCCCGTTTACACCAACTGACGTCGCTCAAAAAACAAACACAATCTGCCAACACAGGCCGCCGCAAGGCGGCCTTCCAATCTGCGCAACGACCATTCGGCGCCTGGACGATTCGGAATGCATCAGCTTTGCGGCATACTCACCCGCTCTGGAGAGCCGTTAAGCATGCCCGAGCAACTCAATACCCGCGTCGAAGACTGTTTCCAACTCGCTGAATCCTTTTTCAAACGACCTTTCAAACGCCCGGTGGTCAGCCTCAAATTGCGCGGCCAGAAAGCCGGTGTCGCCCACCTGCACGAGAACCTGCTGCGCTTCAACCCGCAGCTGTACCGGGAAAACACCGAAGACTTCCTCAAACAGACCGTGGCCCATGAAGTCGCGCACCTGATCGCCCACCAACTGTTCGGCGAGCGTATTCAGCCCCACGGCGAAGAATGGCAACTGATCATGCGCGGCGTGTACGAACTGCCGCCCAATCGCTGCCACACCTACGAGATCCAGCGTCGCAGCGTGACCCGCTACATCTATCGCTGCCCCTGCGACAACGATTTCCCGTTTTCCGCCCAGCGCCATCGCCTGGTCGCCCAGGGTCGGCGCTATCTGTGCCGGCGCTGCCGGCACACCCTGGTGTTCAGCGGCGAAATGCGGGTGGAGTGAGCCCGGCCCTACAGGATGACCCGGCCCTGACGTAGTTCAGCGATGCGCTGCACGCTGTAACCCAGCTCGGCCAGCACCTGGTCACTATGCGCCCCTAGCTCCGCCCCGATATGCCGAGGCTCCGGCAGCCCCTGGGAAAACTTCAACGGACAGGCCATCTGCGCCTGGTAGCTGCCATCGCCACGCGGCACCTGGCTGACCAGCTGCCGCGCCTGCAACTGCGGATGCGCCACCGCCTCCGCCAGGCCCAGCACCGGCTCGACGCAGGCATCGACCGCGGCAAACAACTCGCAGAGCTCGGCAAAATCGCGCTTCTCGAACTCGACCTGCAAGGCCAGCTTGAGCGCCTGCTGTTGTTCCGGCTGCGGTGACAGCCCCTGGGCCGCCAGTTCCGGACGACCGAGGGCCTTGCACAGCGCCTGCATGAACGGCGGCTCCAGGCTGCCCACCGACAGCCAGCGACCATCCCGACTGCGGTAATAGTCATAGAAACTGCCGCCATTGAGCACCTGCTGTTCCGCCGCGGGCTCGATCCCGCACGCCAGGTAGCCGGCCCCGGCCATGGCGTTCAGGCTGAACACGCAATCGGTCATGCTCACATCCAGGTGCTGCCCCAGGCCACTGTGCTGGCGGGCAATCACCGCCGCCAGCAGGCCGATGACCCCATGCAGCGAACCTCCGGCGATGTCCGCCGCCTGGATGCCCAGGGGCAGCGGCCCGCTATCCTTGCGCCCGGTGTAGCTGGCCAGGCCCGCCAGGGCCAGGTAATTGATGTCATGGCCGGCGCGATCCCGGTACGGGCCAGTCTGGCCATAACCGGTGATCGAGACATAGATCAGCTTCGGGTTGAGCGCCTTCAACGCCTCGTAGCCCAGCCCCAGGCGTTCCATCACCCCGGGGCGGAACTGCTCCAGCACGATGTCGTACTCCAGCACCAGCTGGCGGATCACCTCCAGCGCCTCGGGCTGCTTGAGGTCCAGCGCCAGGCTGCGTTTATTGCGATTGAGGTAGGCATGGCTGGCGGAGACACCCTGATCGTGGGGCGGCAGCACCCGCAGCAGATCCATGCGGGTCGGCGATTCGATGCGCAGCACCTCGGCGCCCATGTCCGCCAGCAGCAAGGAGGCGAACGGCCCCGGCAGCAGCGTGGAGAAATCCAGTACCTTGAGTGACGCCAGTGGCCCTTGCATGAACACTCTCCCTTGCCGATTGATTGCCCACAGAGTAGGCAGCGTCTCGAGGCCCGGCAATCACCGCAAGCGCCACCCGGGCTGACCGTTGCGCTCAAACGCCGGGCATGAAAAAACCCGCCGGAGCGGGTTTTTCATCAACGCGGTGAAGTTACTTCACGGTCGTCGGGGTTGGGCCTTCGGCAACGCCCAGGTCATCTTCTTCGCGGGTGTCGCTGATAGCACGGCCACCGGAAGCCAGCTCGGCCTGCAGCTGGTCTTCGTCCAGCTCCTTGACCCACTTGGCGACCACTACGGTGGCTACCGCGTTACCTACCAGGTTGGTCAGCGCACGGGCTTCGGACATGAAGCGGTCGATACCCAGGATCAGCGCCAGGCCGGCTACCGGCAGGTGACCCACGGCCGACAGGGTCGCCGCCAGCACGATGAAGCCGCTACCGGTCACGCCCGCAGCACCTTTGGAGGACAGCAGCAGCACCAGCAGCAGGGTGATCTGGTGAGTGATGTCCATGTGGGTGTCGGTCGCCTGGGCAATGAACACGGCCGCCATGGTCAGGTAGATCGAGGTACCGTCGAGGTTGAAGGAGTAACCGGTCGGAATCACCAGACCCACTACCGATTTCTTCGCACCCAGGCGTTCCATCTTGATCAGCATGCGTGGCAGGGCCGATTCCGACGAGGAAGTACCCAGCACGATCAGCAGCTCTTCACGGATGTAGCGGATCAGCTTAAGCACGCTGAAACCGTGGGCGCGGCAGATACCGCCCAGCACCACCAGCACGAACAGCACGCAGGTGATGTAGAAGCAGATCATCAGCTGGCCCAGTTGCACCAGCGAACCCACGCCGTAGGCGCCGATGGTGAAGGCCATGGCACCCAGCGCACCGATCGGCGCGAGCTTCATGATCATGTTGATGATGTTGAACATCACGTGGGCGAAGCGATCGATGAAGTCCAGCACCGGCTTGCCGTAGGCACCCAGGCGGTGCAGGGCGAAACCGAAGATCACCGAGAACATCAGCACTTGCAGGATGTCGCCGTTGGCAAAGGCGCCGACGATGGTGTTCGGAATGACGTTGAGGATAAAGCCGACGATGCTCTGGTCCTTGCCGGCGGTGACGTAGGCCGCCACTTTCGAGGCATCCAGGGTGGACACATCGATGTGCATGCCGTTGCCCGGCTGCACGACGTTGACCACGACCAGGCCGATCAGCAGGGCGATGGTCGAAACGATTTCGAAGTACAGCAGCGCGTAGCCACCGGTCTTGCCCACCGATTTCATGTTCTGCATGCCAGCGATACCACTGACGACGGTACAGAAGATGATGGGCGCGATGACCATCTTGATCAGTTTGATGAACCCGTCACCCAGGGGCTTGAGGGCCACACCGGTCTGCGGGTAGAAGTGACCGAGCAGGATGCCGATAGCGATGGCAACGATCACCTGGAAATACAGGGATTTGTACAGTGGCTGACGAGTCGTCATTGCAAAGTTCCTCAAGAGCACCGTTGCACACCATCCATCGATGCACACGACGCCTAAAGTGCGAACCCTCCTGCACTGGAGGGATTTGTTGTGTAGAGCTGCGGGGAACACCTCTGGTTGCTCCCTACTCCTCGCTATCGCAAAGCCCGTGCCAGCTTGCCAAAAAACCCTGAAAGCCTTTGGACATCAGGGTTTGCGCTCGCCTTTCGCTATCGCCGCCCCTGAGCGAAGTGGCGGATTTCCGCCCATCGCCCGCCGCTCGTCCTACAATTTGGCGGATATCCGCCTTGCCCAGTCGTCGACGGCTGTTAACATCCGCCACTCAATGGACGGATCAACCTTCATGCGCGAACGCACCATCGCCAGTCATTTCGCCCGTGCCGCCCTGGGCGGGGCTCGTCGGCGGGGCTACGACTATTCGGAGTTGCTGCAGACCCTGGGCATCAGCCTCGAACTGCTGAACGAACCCAAGGCCCGTATCGCCCCCGAGCAGTTCGCCAGCCTGCTGCAACAGCTCTGGCAAGTGCTGGATGACGAGTACCTGGGGTTCGGCGACGGCCCGAGCAAGCGCGGCACCTTCGCCATGATGTGCCACGCCCTGATCCACTGCAGCAACCTGGAGAAGGCCCTGCAGCGTGGCCTGCTGTTTTACAGCCTGTTCCCCCAGGCACCGCGGCTGAGCCTGACGCGCGAAGGGGACATGACCCGCCTGAGCCTGGACGACGCTGTGCTGTGGGACCCGGACCACTTTCTCAGCGAGAGCCTGCTGGTGATCTGGCATCGCCTCGGCAGTTGGCTGATCGGCCAGCGCATCCGCCTCGAACAGGCCTGTTTCAGCTACCCGAAACCCGAGCATGGCAACGAGTACGACCTGCTGTTCCCCTGCCCCCTGGTGTTTTCCCGCGACCGCAGCAGCCTGCTGTTCCACAGCCGCTACCTGAGCATGCCGCTGCTGCAGGACGAACGAACCCTCAAGCACTTTCTTGAACGCTCCCCCGCCGACCTGCTGGCCCGCCCGGACGACGGCGACAGTCTGAGCAGCCAGCTGCGCCGCCTGCTCAGCCGCGACAGCAACCATTGGCCGGACCTGGAAAGCATCGCCCAGCACCTGCACATCAGCCCGCAGACCCTGCGCCGGCATTTGCGCGAAGAAGGCACGAGCTTTCAGGAATTGAAGGATCAGTTGCGGCGCGATATCGCCATCTACCATCTGCGTCGGGCCGACCTGTCATTGCAACAGATCGCCGAGCAGACCGGCTTTTCCGAGCCCTCGGCCTTTCATCGCGCGTTCAAGAAGTGGACCGGGCTGACGCCGGGCGCCTATCGCGCCCAGGAAACCTGAGCGCGCCGGTCAAATCGCCGGGAAGAGAATGCGGAACGCCGCCCCGCCCAGGGTGGAATCCCCAAGGGTCAGCTGGGCGCCGTAGCTGTCGATGATGTCCTTGACCACCGCCAGGCCGATCCCCTGCCCCGGATGCTGGCGATCCAGCCGTTCGCCACGCTGGAGAATCCGCGCCCGCTGGTCCGGCGGCACGCCCGGCCCATCGTCCTCGACACACAGCTGCGCGCCATGGAGGTCTTGGCGGACGCTGATGCGCACCTCGCTCAGGCACAGGCGGTAGGCGTTCTCCAGCAGGTTGCCCAGTAACTCGAGCAAGGCTCCATGCTCGATCGGCACATAGCAGCGCTCCGGCAGGTCGAACGAGACCCGTACCTGTTTGTCGCGATAGACCTTGTCCAGGGTGTCGCACAGGCTTTTCAGCACCGGACGCAGACGCACCTGGTGCCGCACCAGGCCGCTCTTGCGCAGGCTGGCACGCTGCAACTGATAGCTGATCTGCTGGCTCATGCGTTCGATCTGGGTCTGCAGCACCCAGGCCTGTTCGCGGTCCTGAGGGCGCAGGGCCATGTCCTCGCTGACCCCTTGCAACACCGTCAGCGGGGTTTTCAGGCTGTGGGCCAGATCGTCCAGGGAATCGCGATAACGGCTGCGTTGCTCGCGCTCGCTGTGCAACAGGCGGTTCAACGAACCGGTCAGGCGCAACAGCTCGCGCGGATGTTCTTCGCTGAGGCTTTCCCGGGTGCCGCTTTCGATTTCGTCCAGCTCCTGGCTCAGCCGGCGCAAGGCCTGCAGGCCCCAGGTCAGGCCAAGCCAGAGCAGCGCCAGGAGCACCAGCAACGCGGCGCCGAAACCGAGGTAAAGGTTTTCCCGCACGCCCTCCAGGGTCAACTGGTACTCACGCACCGGCTGCAGGGCGACGATGCTGAACGCCGCGCTTTTACCACCAAGCAGCTTGACCTCGACGTCGTAGACGAAAAACTCCTGGCCGTTGACTTCGCGGATACGCGCGAACTCGTTACCGCGCCCGTCATAACGCGGCTTGTAGTTGATGTTCTCTTCCTGGGTCGCCTTGGAACGCCAGACCAGCCGCCCCTCCCGGTCATAGATGTAGCCCAGGAGGCGACTGTCGGTCAGGTTGAAGCGCTCATCCGGCAGTTGCGCCGGCATTTGCAGATGATTGTTCTCGACCCGGGCCGCCGAGATCAGCGTGGTCACGTCGGAGGCCAGGCGCTGCTCGATGGAATCCTGCAGCGCCAGGCTGAACGCGCCTTGCATGGCCGGCAACAACGCCAGCATGAACAGCACCGCCAGCGTCGTGGCCGCCAGCATCAGGCGCAGGCGTAACGATCGGATCATCGGCAGCGCTCGTTGAACAGGTAACCCAGGCCGCGCACGGTATCGATGGGCTTGAAGCCCGAAGGGCCTTCCAGCTTGCGCCGCAGGCGGCCGACCAGCACCTCGATCACGTTCGGATCGCGCTCGTCATCGTCCGGGTACAGCTGTTCCATCAACCGGTCCTTGGCCACCACCTGCTGATGGTGGCGCATGAGGTACTCGAGAATCCGGTATTCGTAGGCGGTCAGCGCCAGCGGTTGTTCGTCGAGCGAGGCCTGCTTGCGATTCAGGTCGAGCAGCAGCGGACCGGCGATGATGGTCGATTGGGTGAACCCGCTGGAGCGGCGCAGCAGCGCATTCAGGCGCGCGTCCAGTTCCTCGAACTGGAAGGGCTTGACCACATAGTCGTCGGCGCCGGCGGCCAGCCCTTCGACCTTGTCCTGCCAGTTGCCGCGAGCCGTCAGGATCAGGATCGGAAACGCCTTGCCCCGCGAGCGCAGCTGGCGGATCAGGTCCAGCCCGCCCATGCCCGGCAGGCCCAGGTCGATCACCGCCAGATCATGGTTGAACTGCTCGGTCTGATACAGCGCCTCCTCGGCATTGGCCACGGACTCGACCACATGGCCGCTGTCCGTGAGGCGGGTTTGCAAGTGATGGCGCAGCAGCGCTTCATCTTCAACGACGAGCAGTTTCATGCAGCTCTCCCAGGCAAAATTCGACATCTCCAAGGGCGCTCAGGCGCCCTGATCGTATATATGGCAACGCCGGATCCTGCCTTGGCAGATCCGGCGCGGTCAGAACCAGGACGGTATATTAGAAAGCGTAGTTGGCCGACAGGTACGTCTGGGCGCTGCTGGTCAGGCTCAGCGAACCCTGCTTGCTGCCACTGCGCTCGCTCATCTCGGTGCTGGCATTGCTGCGCAGGTAACGGTAACCCAGTTCGACCGAAGTGTTCTGTGAAACCTGCTGCAGGACGCCGGCCTGCACGCCAACGGCATAACCGATGTCGCTGTCGCGGCTGAAGCCTGGGGAATCCTGGGTCAGCTTGGTCAGGCCCGCGGTACCGCCGCCGAACAGCTTGGTGCTGCTGGTCACTGGCAGGAACACATCGTAGCTGCCGAGCAGGTTTTCCTGGCGCAGTTTAATGCCATTGTGGGAACCGGAGACATTGTCGTAGGTGGCGTAGTAGCGGTGCTGGTCATTCTGCTGACCCAGGCGCACGCCCCAGGTGTTGTCCTTGCCGATCACACCGTCGGCGTTCGGGTTGTTCAGGTTGCTGTTGAGCAGGCTGGACTTCTTGACCTTGTCGCTGGTCTGGCCGTAGGTAAGGCTGGCGAAGTTGCTGTCGGCGGCCTGGACGACAGCGCTGGCGCCGAGAACAGTGAAGGCCAGAATCATCTTCTTGAAAGTAGTCATGGGGGTATTTCCTCATTCGCTATGTGTTTTTGGGTACGGGGCCAGACTACCGACCCCGCCCTGAACTCCCCCTGAACACACTCTGAACCTCGGCTGAATCAAATCGACTCGGCTGTTTGGCAGCCTTTTAAAGGAGAACGGACCATGCGCGCGCTTTTCGCTTGCTTGTTCTTGGCTTTCTGCGGCTTGAGCCAGGCAGCCATCAAGACCCAGGAAATCCCTTACCATAGCCCTGACGGCACCCGGTTCATCGGCTACTACGCCTATGACGACAGCCAGCAAGGGCCACGTCCCGGAGTTGTGGTGGTGCAGAAGGCCGCCGATGAACGCTCATGGGCGGACATGCAGGCGCTCTTCAAGAAACTGTTCAACTGATCCCGCACCGGCCGCACCGGGGGCCTCAACTCCCGGGACAGCGGCCTCAAAGCCGACGGTTGCCAGGCTACCCTCCGGCCTTACAACCCGGCAAAATGCCTGGCATGAATCTCATCCCTACCCTCCCCGCCTGCTGCACTCCACTCGACGACCAGTGGCCGCTGCCCGACGCCCTGCCGGACACCGTCCTGCTCGGCACCCATTTCGATGCCTCGCGCCTGGCCAGCAACGACTTCCAGCTCAGCGCCATCGAGCCGCCCGCAAGCATTCAACGTTCGGTGGCAAAACGGCAGGCCGAATTTCTCGCCGGTCGCTTATGCGCCCGCGCCGCTCTGCAACGCCTGGACGGCCTGGACTGCATTCCGCCGATCGGCGAGGACCGGGCGCCAGTCTGGCCGGCGCACATCAGCGGCTCGATCACCCACAGCACCGGGCGTGCCGCGGCGATTGTCGCGCGCAAGGAGCATTGGCGCGGGCTGGGCATGGACCTGGAGAACCTGCTCAACAGCGAACGGGCGGAACGCCTGGCGGGGGAAATCCTCATCCCGGCCGAAATGCGGCGCATGGCCGCCGCCCCGCGCGAGCAACTGGCGCTCTGGGTCACCCTGACCTTTTCGGTGAAGGAAAGCCTGTTCAAGGCGCTGTACCCGATCGTCCAGCAACGCTTCTATTTCGAACACGCCGAAGTGCTGGAGTGGACAGCCAGCGGCCAGGTCCGCCTGCGCCTGTTGACCGACCTGTCCAGCGAATGGCGCAGTGGCAGCGAGCTGGACGCGCAATTTGCGCTACAAGACGGGCAACTGCTGAGCCTGGTCAGCATCCGGGCTTGATGCCCGGCTGAACCTGAGCGCAAGCCCTCAACCTTTATCCTGGTGCCGTGGCCAGCTCAGGCTGAAGCAGGCGCCGCCAAGGGTCTTGCTCCTGCTGATCAATGCGCGGCCGTCGTGCCAGTGAATGATCCGCCGCACGATCGACAAGCCCAGGCCGTGACCGCCCGAAGCGCGGGTACGGCTGTCATCCAGGCGCAGGAACGGGGTGAAGATCCGTTCCCAGGCGCTTTCCGGAACTCCCGGGCCATCGTCCTCGACGTCGACCCGGCAACGCATCTGCCCCACCTGGTAACTGACCAGCACCTGCGACTCGGCGTGGCGCATGGCGTTGCTCACCAGGTTCTGCAACGCCCGATGCAGGTAGCGCGGCTCGGCCTCGACCCAGGCGCCATCGCAATCCGCCGCGGACAGGCAGGAGCCGCGCTGCACCTTGACCTGCGCCCGCAACGGCGCCAGCTCGCTGATCACTTGGTTGATCAGAGCGTCCAGGTCGATGCGCTGGAAGTTCAGCGCCGGCGAACCCTGCTCCAACCGCGCATAGGTGAGCATTTCGTCCACCAGCCGATCGAGGTCCTGGATATCGTTGTCCATGCCCTCCATATACTTGTCCCGGGCCTGGGGCGTCGTCGCCGAGCCGATCATCTCCAGACCAAAGCGCAGGCGCGCCACCGGCGTGCGCAACTCGTGGGACACCGCGCGTACCAGCTCGCGCTGGATCGCCAGCAAGCGCTGCAAGTGCTCGGCCATGCCGTTGAAGGCCGCCGCCAGCCGCCCCACGGAGTCGGCGCCACCGGCCGGCACCCGGGCTTCCAAGCTGCCCTTGGCAATGCGCGTGGCCGCCGACTCCAGACCACGCAAGCGTCGCTCCAGCTGGCGTACCAATAAATAGACGATCAGGCCGATCAGGCTCAGGCCCAGCACCGCGATCAACACCAGCCACTGCGGTGGGTAGGGATTCATCTGGTACAGCGGGCCGATTTCCAGCACCCAGGGCGTACCCACCATGCCCGCGAACACACGAATCGAGTCGCCACCCTTGCCCAGGGCCATCACCGTATCGCCTTCGGAAACCCGGCGGCGCTGGTCCTCGTCCATGTCCGCGTCGTCCTGGGTGACCAGGTGCATGTCGAAACCGAAGCCCTTGTCCTTTTTCAGCGCCGCCAGGCGTTCCGGCTGCTCGGCCACCGGAAAGCGCACCAACTCGTCGGCCAACAGATAGATAGTCGCCCGCGCCAGTTGTTCGCTGATCTGCTGCACCTCGCCGGTCAGCAGCAGTTGCTCCGACTCGCTGACCAGACGATAGACCCGCGCCGCGTAAGGCCCGGTCTGCTCCACCAGGGCCTGGCCACGCAGCACGCGGTTGCGCTGCCCAAGGTCGAGGCCGGTCTGGGTGAAGGTTTGCAGGGTCAGCGGAATGCCCAACAAGCGCTCCCACACCGCCAGGGCACGGCGGCGCTCGATTTCGCTCATGGGTTGCAGGTTGTCGGCCATCAGCGAGAACGTGCCGTGGGCCAGACGCTCGCGGTATTGCTCGCTGCGCACCTGGTTGAGCAGGTGCAGCGCCAGCACACCCAACAGCGCCACCAGAATCAGGGCGGCGCACATACCGCCGTAAATACGCAGGAATATGGAATTCACGGCGACAGGTCGGCAGCGGCTTCGGGAACGAACAGATAACCCTTGCTGCGGATGGTCTTGATCAGCCGCGGGTGTTCCGGGTCGTCGCCGATTTTCGGACGGATCCGTGAAATGCGCACATCGATGGAACGGTCCTGGCCGTCATAGCCAATGCCGCGCAGGGCGGTGAAGATTTCCTCGCGGGACAGAATGCGCCCGGCGTTGGCCACCAGCAGCCAGAGCAGGTCGAACTCGGCGCTGGTCAACTCGATACCGGCATCGTGCAGCCAGGCTTCGCGCAAGGCGCTGTCCACCACCAGCGGGCCGAATTGCAGGCGCCGGGATTTCTCCGGCGCGGCACCTTCTACGGGTTCGCTGCGCCGCAACAGGGCCTGGATCCTGGCCAGCAACAGACGTGGGCGGACCGGCTTGCACACGTAATCGTCGGCACCGGTGTCCAGCCCCAGCACCTGGTCCATGTCGTCGGTGCGCGCGGTCAGCATCAGGATCGGCCCGTCGTAACGATCGCGGACCTTGCGGCAAATGCTCAGGCCATCCTCACCGGGCAGCATCAGGTCGAGGATCACCAGATCGGGTTGTTCGGCAATGATCCGCGCCGCGGCCAGGGCGCCATTGCCCTCGATGGCGACGCGCAGTCCGTTGCTCTGCAGATATTCACAGGTCAACTCGGCCAGTCGCTGATCGTCCTCGACGATCAATATCTGCCACGCTTCTTGCTCCACAGTGACCTCTGCTTGCCAGATACGGGCTCGGGAAGAATCCGCCCGTCTTTTTGTAATGTGAAATGGATAAAACGATGTATCGAAGGCCCGATTGTAGCAACGGCAAAGGCCGTGAACACAAGGCGCTAAATGCGCTCGGTAAAGGCGTTTTTTTGTGATAGGGTTCGCGCCCGCAAAAATCCGCCCCAGGCAGTTTTGCAGGGTAAAAAACAGTGACAAACGGTAGGATCCAGCCCTGCTGCGGCCTGCGTGAGGTTTACCTGCTTCATACACAATTTACGCACAACCTTATCCACAGGCTGTACGTTGCAATCACCCCCGAAAACGCATTATCTTGTAGCTCGGCTGCAAAAAAACCCTACATCTAGGGTTTCAGGCCAAAAACCAAACACAAATCAGACAAGAAACTCAAGCGCTTTTCTTGCACTCGTTTGGTGGAACCAATCGGATTTTCAGAAGCCAAACCGCGCATGCGGATGGCTGCGGTTTTCCAGCCCACGGCAAGGAAAACGGTACGGGTGTTGCAGTACATGACTGTCACCCACAGGAATACGGTCACGAGCCACTGGCTCGCGACCTATGACTTCGGCATGGAAGCGGCGCCAACAGCCCCCCTTCCTGAACTGTCCCGAAGTCGTTATGCCCGGCGTGCGCCGGTTGTAGTGCTTCAGGACGGAACGGTGGGCACCCAAAGAGTGCCCAAACAAACATAGAGAACGTGGAGACACCCATGCAAACCGACACAACTCGCGAGAACCCGCAGGCCAAAGCGCCGCAGGCTGCCGATTCCAACCTGGATCTGTCTGCCACCGCGCCTGGCCAACTGCGAGTGATCAAGCGTAACGGCACTGTCGTTCCTTATACCGATGACAAAATCACCGTCGCCATCACCAAAGCGTTTCTCGCAGTTGAAGGCGGCACCGCTGCCGCTTCGTCGCGAATCCACGACACCGTCGCTCGCCTGACCGAACAGGTCACCGCCACCTTCAAGCGTCGCATGCCTTCGGGCGGCACCATCCACATCGAAGAGATCCAGGACCAGGTCGAACTGGCCCTGATGCGTGCCGGCGAGCAGAAAGTTGCCCGCGACTACGTGATCTACCGTGACTCGCGCGCCAAGGAGCGCGCCACCCGCACGCCAAGCGAAGAGCCGGTGCAGGCTCACCCGTCGATCCGTATCACCCGCACCGACGGCAGCTTCGCGCCTCTGGACATGGGCCGCCTGAACACCATCGTCACCGAAGCCTGCGAAGGCCTGGAAGAAGTCGACGGCGACCTGATCCAGCGCGAAACCCTGAAGAACCTCTATGACGGCGTAGCGCTCAAGGACGTCAACACCGCCCTGGTGATGACCGCGCGCACCCTGGTAGAGCGCGAGCCGAACTACTCGTTCGTGACCGCCCGCCTGCTGATGGACACCCTGCGTGCCGAAGGCCTGAGCTTCCTGGAAGTGGCCGAGAGCGCCACTCACCACGAGATGGCCGACCTGTACGCCAAGGCGCTGCCGGCCTACGTTGCCAAAGGTATCGAGTTCGAACTGCTGAACCCTGTGCTGGCTGACTTCGACCTGGAAAAACTCGGCAAGGCGATCAACCACGAGCGCGACCAGCAGTTCACCTACCTGGGCCTGCAGACCCTGTACGACCGCTACTTCATCCACAAGGACGGCGTGCGCTTCGAACTGCCGCAGATCTTCTTCATGCGCGTGGCCATGGGCCTGGCGATCGAAGAGAAGCAGAAAGAAGACCGTGCCATTGAGTTCTACAACCTGCTGTCGTCCTTCGACTACATGGCTTCGACCCCGACCCTGTTCAACGCCGGCACCCTGCGTCCACAGCTGTCGAGCTGCTACCTGACCACCGTGCCGGACGACCTGTCGGGCATCTACGGCGCCATCCACGACAACGCCATGCTGTCGAAATTCGCCGGCGGCCTGGGCAACGACTGGACTCCAGTGCGTGCACTGGGTTCCTACATCAAGGGCACCAACGGTAAATCCCAGGGCGTCGTGCCCTTCCTGAAAGTGGTGAACGACACCGCCGTAGCCGTGAACCAGGGTGGCAAGCGCAAAGGCGCTGTATGTGCCTACCTGGAAACTTGGCACATGGACATCGAAGAGTTCATCGAGCTGCGCAAGAACACCGGTGACGATCGTCGTCGTACCCACGACATGAACACCGCCAACTGGATCCCTGACCTGTTCATGAAGCGCGTCTTCGACGACGGCAAGTGGACCCTGTTCTCGCCATCGGAAGTGCCGGACCTGCACGACCTGACCGGCAAGGCCTTCGAAGAGCGCTACGAGTACTACGAAGCCCTGTGCGAATACGGCAAGATCAAGCTGTTCAAGACCATCCAGGCCAAAGACCTGTGGCGCAAGATGCTGTCCATGCTGTTCGAAACCGGCCACCCTTGGCTGACCTTCAAGGACCCGTGCAACCTGCGCAGCCCGCAGCAGCACGTGGGCGTGGTCCACAGCTCGAACCTGTGCACCGAGATCACCTTGAACACCAACAAGGACGAGATCGCCGTTTGCAACCTGGGCTCGATCAACCTGCCGAACCACATCGTCGACGGCAAGCTGGACACCGCCAAGCTGCAACGCACCGTGAACACCGCCGTGCGCATGCTCGATAACGTGATCGACATCAACTACTACTCGGTACCACAGGCGAAGAACTCCAACTTCAAGCACCGTCCGGTCGGCCTGGGCATCATGGGCTTCCAGGACGCGCTGTACCTGCAGCACATCCCTTACGGTTCCGACGCCGCCGTCGACTTCGCCGACAAGTCCATGGAAGCGGTGAGCTTCTACGCGATCCAGGCTTCCTGTGACCTGGCCGACGAGCGTGGCGCCTACGAGACGTTCCAGGGTTCGCTGTGGTCCAAAGGCATCCTGCCGCTGGATTCGCAACAGATCCTGATCGAATCCCGTGGCCAGAAGTACATCGATGTCGACCTGAACGAAACCCTGGACTGGGCACCAGTGCGCGCCCGTGTACAGAAAGGTATTCGTAACTCCAACATCATGGCCATCGCTCCGACCGCGACCATCGCCAACATCACCGGCGTGTCGCAGTCGATCGAACCGACCTACCAGAACCTGTATGTGAAATCGAACCTGTCGGGCGAATTCACCGTGATCAATCCGTACCTGGTTCGCGACCTCAAGGCCCGCGGCCTGTGGGACTCGGTCATGATCAACGACCTGAAGTACTACGACGGTTCCGTGCAGCAGATCGAGCGCATCCCGCAAGAACTCAAAGAGCTCTACGCGACTGCCTTCGAAGTGGAAACCAAGTGGATCGTCGACGCCGCCAGCCGTCGCCAGAAGTGGATCGACCAGGCTCAATCGCTGAACCTCTACATCGCCGGCGCTTCGGGCAAGAAGCTCGACGTGACCTACCGCATGGCTTGGTACCGTGGCCTGAAAACCACTTACTACCTCCGTGCCCTGGCCGCGACCAGCACCGAGAAGTCGACCATCAACACCGGCAAGCTGAACGCTGTTTCCAGCGGCGGCAACCACGGTGACGACTCGGTCCTGGCGGCTCCAGCCGGTCCTGCTCCAGTGCCGAAGGCTTGCGCCATCGACGAGCCGGATTGCGAAGCTTGCCAATAAGCTGAGCCGATAGGCGCTTTCCGGCGCTTATCCGAACCCTCGACAGGCCCCTGGCCTGCCGGGGGTTTTCTTTTGCCCGGGAAAAGCCACAGCACCACCGAATCCAAAGGACCGCACTCGAGGACGAAGCCCTCCCACAACCTGTTGCAGGCGACTTGCCAGAAGCTCCCATCGCCAGCTTCACCGGAATGAACCAGCCGAATACAGCCCTGCGGGCCAGGTAGCCGCGACAGGACCGATACGCCTCCTCCGCATGCCATCCCTCATCGCGAGCAAGCTTCGCTCCTACAGAAGCGGGCCGTGGTCGATGGACCCTGCGGGCACAAAAAAGCCCCTGCGGTGAGGGGCTTTTTTTTTAGCGCTGTCAGCCAGCCATTATCAGGTCATCTGGATAATGGTCTGCATGATGGTGCTCTGGGTGGAGATGGTCTTGGCGTTCGCCTGGTAGTTGCTCTGGGCCTTGATCAGGTCCACCAGCTCGTTGGTCAGGTTGACGTTCGACTCTTCCAGGGAGTTGGACACGATCGAACCCAGGGTGCCGGTTTCAGGAGCATCGTAGCCCGGCACGCCCGAAGCGTAGGTTTCTCTCCAACTGGTGCCGCCTACCGGCTGCAAGCCTTGTTCGTTGGTGAAGCTGGCCAGGGATATCTGGCCGATGGCCTTGTTCTGGCTGTTGCTGAAGTTGGCGAACAGGGTACCGGTGCCGTCGATGGTCAGGTTGGTGATCTGGCCAGTGGCGTAGCCGTCCTGCACCGGCAGCGAACGCGCGGTATCGGCGTTGAACTGCGTGGTGCTGGTCATGGAGATGGTCACGCCGCTGGCATTGGCGCTGGCACCGTTGGCCGTCCACACACCGTTGGTCACAGTGCCAGGCACCCAGCCCGCCAGGGTCAGGTTGTTGCCCGGATTAGGCGTAGTGGCAGGCGGAGTGATGACCGAAACCAGTTTGCCGGCGGAGTCGAAATTCATGGTCGATGCGACTGGAGCCGTAGTGCCGGTGGTGGTCGGAGCGGAGCCATCGAGGTTACGACCATCGACCAGGGTGTAGGTCTTCCAGGTGTTGGCACCGGTTTTCACCATGTACTGGTCCAGCTTGTGCTCGTTGCCCTGGCTGTCATAGATCGGTGTGCTGAACTGCTTGGTGTAGGTTTCCACCTTGGTCGGATCGAAGGCAAAACCTGTCACGCTCTGGTCAATGACCTTTTCGGTGGAGTTCAGGTTGATGGTCGAGGATACCGAACTGGTGGACTTCGGCGACAGGTTCGAGGTGTCGATACGCAGGTCGGTCAGCACGCCGTTGACGATCTTGCCATTGCCATCGACCGCGTAACCTTGCAGGCGGGCGGTGCCATCGGTGTTGGTGATGTAGCCGTCCTTGTCGGTCTTGAAGGTACCGGCGCGGGTGTAGGTCAGCGAGCCGTTATCGCTCAGCACGAAGAAACCCGAACCCTGGATACCCATGTCCAGTACGTTGCCGGTGTTGTTCACGTCGCCCTGGCCGAACTGCTGGGAAACGTTGGCCAGGCGCACGCCATTGCCTATGGTCTTGCTGCCGGTGCCCAGCTTGGTGGCCGAGTAGACGTCGGCGAATTCGGCACGGGACGATTTGAAGCCGGTGGTCGCCACGTTGGCGATGTTGTTGCCAGTCACGTCCAGTTGCTTGTTGGCAGCATAGAGACCGCTAAGGCCAATATTAAAAGACATATTCCACTCCTTGTGCCGCGTTAGTCGGCTCTAGATACCAATGGTTTGAACTTTGGAGAGCGCCACGGGGCTGCTCAGTCCTGCGAGGTTCAACATCAGCTCACCGCCGGTCTGGCTGATGGTGACGCTGTTGACCGTCGCAGGCAGGTAAGTGACCAGGTCGGTCGCCTTGCCATCGATCTTTGTGCTGGCCTTGAAGGTGTAGTTGCCCGGATCGGCCTTGGTACCGTCGGTCTTGGTGCCGTCCCAGACGAAGCTGGTGCTGCCGGCCTTCTGACTCCCCAGGTCGATGGTCTTGACCGCCTTGCCATCCTTGTCGGTGATGGTCACGGTGACACCGCTGACGCCGGTAGGCACAGTCACCGAACCGGTCATGCTCTTGGTGGTGTCGACCTGGGTGGTACCGGTCTGGACGATCACCGAACGCCCCACCAGGGACGAAGCCTGCAGGGCCTGGGACGACTTGTAGTTGCCAGTGATGGAGTTCACCGAGGTATTGAGGGTGGTGATCCCTTCCAGGGTGGAGAACTGCGCCAACTGGGCAACGAACGCACTGTTGTCCTGAGGGTCCAGCGGGTTCTGGTTTTTCAGCTGGGTCACCAGCAGCTTCAGGAACGCGTCCTTGCCCAGCTCATTTTTGCCCTTGACGCTATTGGTGGCCGCCGCCAGGCCATCATTGCTGGTGGTCGGGGTCTTCTTCGCGGAGTTCGCAAGGATCTCCTTGAGCGTCAGGCCACTGGTGGTATCGGTAACACTCATCTGAGTCGCCCCTTATCACTGACCGAGGGTCAGGACCTTCTGCATCATGGTTTTGGCGGTGTTCATCATTTCTGCGTTGGTCTGGAACGAGCGGCTGGCGGAAATCATGTCGGCCATTTCTTCCACCACGTTGACGTTGGGGTAGTAGACATACCCCTTGGCGTCGGCGGCCGGATGGTTAGGCTCGTAACGCGCCTCGAGGTTGCTCTGGTCCTCGACCACACCCAGCACCTGAACGCCCTGACCGGCCGCGTCCTGGTTCTGGAACAGCGACTCGCTGCCACCGCTTTGCGCACCCTGGAACATGGTGGCGAACACCGGGTGGCGCGCACGGTAGGTCTGATCGATGCTCGAAGAGACCGTCTCGGCGTTGGCGATGTTACTGGCGACGGTGTTCAAGCGAGTGGTCTGGGCACTCATGCCGCTACCGGCAATATTGAAAACACTGGCGAGGGACATGGATTACTCTCCGCGCAGGGCTGACACCAGCCCTTTGAATTTGCTGTTGAGCAACGTGAAGCTGGCCTGGAAGTTCACCGAGTTCTCGGCGTAGTTCGACTGTTCCAGTTGGGCATCCACGGTGTTCTGGTCGATCGACGGCTGCATCGGCGTGCGATACAGCAACGACTCGTTGCCGCTGCTCAGGCCTTCGGCTTCGATGTGCCGGCTGTTGGTCATGTTCAGGGCAAAGGTGCCGTTCTTGGCTTTCTCGTTCTGCTCGGCCAGCACGGCGGAGAAGTCCAGATCCCGAGCCTTGTAGTTCGGGGTGTCGGCGTTGGAGATGTTGTTGGCCAGCACCTCGGCACGCTTGGCGCGAAAGCCAAGGGCCTGCTCATGAATGCCGAGCGCTTTATCGAAGCTGATGCTCATGTCGGGAAACCTTCGACCAGATTTTTCGTAAGCTGGACATAGCAAGCTGCGTGCCAAGTGCTCGAACCCCGTAAATCAAGGCTTTGCCGGCAGCGGCAAAGCGGCAATGCCAGAAAAGCGGCAAGGCATTTCCGCGAAACGTCAGCAAAGCGGCAATGTCGTCATTGCCGCTTTGCGCCGCCGGCGGAATCGCGGGCACAAAAAAAGAGGCCCGAAGGCCTCTCTTTTCAACAGCGACAACCTTACTTCGCCTGGTAAATGATCCCAGGGCTGCACTGGACCATCTGGTAGTGGTCGGGCAATCCATTGAGCGCTTCGGAAGCCCCAAGAAACAGGTAACCACCCGGCTTCAGCGTGCTGTGAATGCGCATCAGGATGTCCTTCTTCACCTCGGCGGAGAAGTAGATCAGCACATTGCGGCAGAACACGATGTCGAATTTGCCCAGGCTGGCATAGCTGTCCAGCAGGTTGAACGAGCGGAACTCGACCCGGCTCTTGATCGGCGCCTTGACCACCCAGCGTCCCGGCCCCTTGGGGTCGAAATAGCGTTGCAGGCGGTCGGCCGACAAACCGCGACCGATTGCCAGGCTGTCGTACTCGCCGGTCTTGCAGTTGTTCAGCATGGTCCCGGACAGGTCAGTGGCAACGATCTGCACCCCCATCTTCAGTTGCCCCATGTTGGCCTTCTCGAACTCGTCGATCGACATGGACAACGAATAGGGTTCCTGCCCCGAGGAACAGGCCGCCGACCAGATGCGCAAGCGCTGGTTGGGACTGGCCTTGATCGCTTCCGGCAAGACCTTGTTCTTCAACACCTCGAATGGATAGGTATCGCGAAACCACAGGGTTTCGTTGGTGGTCATGGCATCGACCACCATCTCCCGCAAACCGCTGCGTGGCTGGGTCTGAATGCGCTGAACCAGCTCCCCGAGGGACTTGATGCCTTGCTGTTCCATCAGTTTGTTGAGACGGCTCGACACCAGATATTGCTTGTTCTCACCCAGCAAGATCCCACAGGCTTTTTCCAGGAACACCCGGAACTGTTCGAAATCCAAATTACCCGTAGACAATGATGCCGCCTCTTAAATCGTGTGACCGCCAGGGATGGATATCCCTAGCTGTTATCTGCTGCTTTGATCCGGTCGACAACCCGGGATGCCAGGTCATCAGGACGAAACTTGGCAAGGAAGTCATCGGCACCGACCTTCTTCACCATCGCCTGATTGAATACACCTGACAACGAAGTATGCAGGATGATATGCAGCTTTTGCATGCGTGGATCGTTGCGTATTTCGGCCGTGAGGGTGTAGCCATCCATCTCCGGCATCTCGATGTCGGAGATCATCATCAGAAACTCTTCTTCAGGTTTCTTGCCCTCGTCGACCAGCTTGCGCAGGTAGTCCAGCGCCTGTCGGCCGTCGTTCAGGGCCACCACTTCGACCCCCACAGTCTGCAGGCAACGCGTGACCTGCTTGCGCGCCACCGACGAGTCATCGACCGTCAGCACCCGCAGTGAAACAGCCTTGTGCTGAGTCTCGACATCCACCACGCCCACCGAAATGGTCTCGGGCGTCGGCGCGACCTCGGCCAGCACCTTCTCGACGTCGATGATTTCCACCAACTGATTGTCGACCCGCGTCACCGCCGTCAGGTAGTGATCGCGCCCCGTTCCCTTGGGTGGCGGATGGATCTCCTCCCAGTTCATGTTGACGATGCGCTCGACCGAGCGCACCAGAAACCCCTGGGTCTTGGTGTTGTACTCAGTGATGATGACAAAGGGGTTGCTCAGATCCTGCAACCCGCCCGAACCGGTGGCCATCGCCAGGTCCAGGATCGGAATGGTCGCCCCTCGAATATTCGCGACACCGCACACCACAGGACTGGATTTGGGCATCAACGTCAGTTTGGGGCATTGCAACACCTCCCGAACCTTGAACACGTTGATCCCATAGAGCTGCTGCCCGTCAAGACGGAACAACAGCAGCTCAAGGCGATTCTGCCCTACCAGTTGCGTGCGCTGGTTCACCGAATCCATTACACCAGCCATGCCCAGACTCCCCAAAGCTTAAGATCCGACGCGCGCTCATCGCTAAACGGCACGGCGCTTGCTTTTTAACTGTTATGAACGCCAAAACGACATTTTCCCGACGCCTGACATCAAACTACCGCAGATTGCTGTACGGGCTGTCGGCTTTGTTTTTTTTAAACCCTGGCCATCCTGCCGTTGCTGACTCGGTAACCCTGCCTGATCTACTTATCGGCGTCACTCAGGGGTTTCTTGAATTCACCGTAGAAGACTATCTGGCAACCAGTCAAACGCCTGGGCGCTACGAGATCCAGGTCAATCAGCTCGACCCGCGGCTGCGCATGCCGCACTGCGACAAGGAATTGACAGCGACCCTGGAAAGCCCGGCGCAACCGCTGGGACGCGTGACCGTTCGCGTCCGCTGCGACGGTGCCTCGCCCTGGACCGTGTTCGTGCCCGCCCAGGTCAAGCTGTTCCGCGAAGTGGTGACCACCACCCGGCCACTCAAGCGCGCCGGCATCATCAGCCCCGAAGACGTGATGCTGCGCGAGCGCGATATCGGCCAGATCAACCAGGGCTATCTGACTTCAGTGGACCAGGCCATCGGGCAGAAGCTTGTCCGACCAATGGTCGCCGACCAACTCGTCACCCTGGTTCACCTGGAACAGGCGGAAGTGGTGCGCAAGGGCGATCAGGTGGTGATCTCCGCCCGCAGCGGCACGCTGAACGTGAAAATGCCCGGCGAAGCCCTATCTAACGGCGGCATGAGCGAGCAGATACGGGTCAAGAACCTCAATTCACAACGGGTCATCAAAGCGCGGATCACCGCGCCGGGACAGGTGGAAGTCGCGATGTAGACGACTGGCGCTGTGCACTGTTGCCCCCTAAACTGTGGCCCATGCAGGGCAACAGCGGCGCGTGCGGGCTTATCGATATTTGAGCCTAAAGTTTTCCGGGGTATTGCCGAAAACAAGTCAAGCGTTCAAATACCCAGAGGTTTTTTTACCATGGTCATCGATTTCAGCCGTTTAAACAGCTCTCCCTCACTCACCGGCAGCACGCGCACCAGCGCCAGCAAGGAAACCGGCGACGCCGACAAGTCCGCGCCGCTGAACGCTCCGGCCGAACAGGCCAGCACCAGCGGGGAGTCGGTACACCTCAGCAATGAGGCTCAACAGTTGCAGAAGATCACTGACAAGCTGCGCGACCAGCCTGCCGTCGACAACGCCCGCGTGGCCGAGTTGAAGCAAGCGATTGCCGATGGCAGCTATAAAGTCGACAGCAACCGTGTAGCCAGCAAACTGCTCAATTTCGAAGCCCAGCGCTAGCCAATAAGGCCTGCGCCAGTTTTTTGGACGCTTAAAACCCAAGGCCATACATGCACGACACTAATTTGCTGCAACTGATCACTGACGACTTTGCTCCAGCTCAACAATTGCTGGAATTGCTGCGCACCGAATCCCTCGCCCTGCACGGTCGCGACATGCCGCTGCTGGAAGAGATTCTCGCGCAGAAGCAAGCCCTGATCATTTTGCTCGAGCAGCATGGCCGCAAACGCAGCGAAATCCTCGCCAGCCTGAATCTGCCTGTCAGCCGCACCGGCCTGGAACAACTGGCCAGCCATTCCTCGATTGGCGACCAGTTGCTGGCCCAGAGCGATGTGCTGACCCAGATGCTTGCCGATTGCCAGGCGGCGAACGAACTCAACGGTCGTTCGATCCAGGTTCAACAGGCCACCACCGCCAATCAATTGAAAATCCTCACCGGTGGCGAGCCTCCAGCCCTCTATGATGCCCGCGGCTCAACCGCCAAGCTTGCCAAGCCTCGCCCGCTTAGCCAGGCTTGACCCCAGAGATGAGCGCGCCCTATCAAGTCGCGGAACATGCTGGCAAAATGCTGGCTCTTGCGTGTAGTCGTATTTTGTCTGGAGATTGATGAACCGTGTTCAATGCCGTAAACGCAGAAGATGCGCCGCAGCCACCCAAGGTGCTCACCACCCCCTTGGAAATCAACTCCACGCTGCGCTTGCTGCAAGACAGCCATGACCCGCTGATCATCACTTTCCACGAACGCAGCCAGCGCTTCCAAAGCTATCTGGTCGAGGTCGATCGCGACAGCAACATGATCGCCCTGGACGAAATGATCCCCCGCGATGGCGAACGCTTCATGCTCGCCGGCGAGCCGTTTCGCGTCGAAGGCTTTCACGACGGCGTGCGCATCGCCTGGGAAAGCAACGGCATCCCGACCATCGACGAATCCAATGGCGGCCGCTGCTACCGCGGCACCCTGCCGGACGAAGTGGTCTATCACCAGCGCCGCAATGCCTTTCGCGCCGCCCTGAAGCTGGCCCAACTGGTCAACATCGAACTGGGCGGCGAAAAACTCAAGGCTCCAATTGCCGGCAAACTGCTGGATATCTCCGCTACCGGCTGCAAGCTGCGTTTCGATGGCGACATCTCCAGCCGCCTGCAACTGGGCCAGGTCTACGAGCGTTTTATCGCCGCCCTGCCCTTCGGCAGCATGACTGCGCCAGTGGAGCTGCGTTACCTGCACCACGAAGAGAAGATCGACACGACTTTCGCCGGCGTGCGCTTCCATAACATGAGCGGTCTGGTTCAACGCCAGGTCGAGCGCTTCGTCTACCAGCTGCAACGCGAAGCCCGGCGCTTCGACAAAGACGACCTCTGAGATTCGCGGGTCGATAAAAAACGGGCAGTCCCTTGCGGCGACTGCCCGTTTTTCGTTTCTAGGGCCTGGCCCCACTGAACTGATCCGCCCCGGAATCATCCGGTTTCCCTACCGACTCCTCAACTTCATCCGCAGCATCTTCGGTCGCGACCGGGGCCTCGGCTTCCGGCGCGCTGGTCTGCTGCATCTGATCCTGCACTACCTGCTCGTCGACCCGAGGATCGAGCGCAGCCACCAATGGCGAACTGGACATGCTGTCCGGCATCGCCACGTGATGCAGCGGCGCATCATCGACCTGATGCAGGTTGGTCACGGCTTTCGGCCGGATGCGCCAGACCAGTACCAGGGCAAAAAAACTGAAGAACGCATAGAGCATCTGGCTGCCGAATAGCTTCATCAGCACCCCCGCCACCAACGGCCCGACACTGGCCCCGACGCCATAGGTCACCAGCAGCATCGCGGTCAACGAGACCCGCCGATCGCCTTCGACATGGTCGTTGGAAAACGCCACCGCCAACGGGTACAGGCAGAACTGCACCAGCGAACACAGGAACCCCAGGGCGAACAGCACCTCCAGCGGCACCTGGGGCAGAATCGCCAACGGCAAGGCCGCCACCGCCAGGAAGCAGGCAAAGCAGCGAATCAGCAGGGCCCGGTCGTAACGGTCAGACAGCCACCCCAGCGGCCACTGCACCACCAGCCCGGCAAAAATGCAGCTACCCATGAACAGGCCGACCTGCTCGGTACTCAAGCCCTGCTGGGATGCATACAGCGGCGCCAGACCATAGAACGAGCCGACAATCAGCCCCGACCCGAGCACAGTGCTCAGTGACTGCGGAACGCGCTTGATAAAGAAGCGCGGCTCCATGGGCGCCGGATGCAAAGGCGCCGGGTGAATGCGCCGGGTCATGGCCACCGGCACCAGGCACAGGGCAAAACACAGGGCCACCAGCATCAGCAATTCAGGCCCGAGGGCCGGGTGCATGACCAGAATCAACTGCCCCAGGACCAGTCCCAGATACGAGGCAATCATGTAGCCGCTGAACACCAGCCCGCGCTGCTTGACGTCGGCCTGCTCGTTGAGCCAGCTTTCGATGACCATGTACTGACACATCATGCCCAGGCCGACGATCATCCGCAGCACCAGCCAGGCCGGCAACCAGTCCACCAGGCCGTGCCCCAGTACCGCCGCGCCGACGATCCCGGCACAGGTGGCGTAGGCACGGATATGGCCGACCCTGGCAATCAGGCGGTGGCCGATTTTCCCGCCCAGCACCAGGCCGAAATAGTTGGCCGCCATCAAGGCACCCACCCATAACCCGTCGACATGATCGGCGGCCAGGCGCAGCGCCAGGTAGGTACTGAGTAAGCCCGAGCCGATCAACATCATCAGCGAGGCGAAATAAAGCGCTCGAAAGGATTTCCAGATTTGGCGCATCGGCGTTCCGAGCGGCTCCTTGAATTGAGCGTCGAGCCATCTGGACGATAGCCCGACTGCGACGGTTCGGTTAAGCCTGGGCCGCTAAAACACGCCGCTCCCAGGGAGTTATTTCATCAAAGAAACTGGTCAACTCCATGGTCTTCGAAGCGAGGTAACCTTCGACGAACTCATTGCCGAACAATTCCTTGGCCAACTGGCTACGTTTCAGACGCTCGAGAGCGGCATGCAAGGTACAAGGCAAAGATAAACTGTCCGGCACGGCAAATTCACCCTGAATTGCCGGCGTCGGTTCCAACTCGTTTTCGATGCCGTGCAAACCGGCCGCCAGGCTCGCGGCGATCGCCAGATACGGGTTGGCATCGGCGCCCGGCAAGCGGTTCTCGACCCGCCGCGCCACCGGCGAGCTGGCCGGAATGCGCAGACCCGCCGCCCGATTGTCATGGGACCAGCAGGCATTGTTCGGCGAGGCGTAAGGATGGCACAGGCGCTGGTAGGAGTTGACGTTCGGCGCGAACAACGCAGTGAAATCCGCCAGGCCCGCCTGCAGCCCGCCGATGAAGTGGCGGAACATCGCGGTCGGTTCTCCAGCCTCGTCGCTGAACACATTACGCCCGCTGGCCGACTCGACCAGGCTCTGGTGAATATGCATCGAACTGCCCGGCGTGTGCGCCAGCGGCTTGGCCATGCACACCACGGTCAGGCCATGCTTGAGCGCCACTTCCTTGAGCAGGTGCTTGAACAGGAAGGTCTGGTCGGCCAGCAACAACGGATCGCCGTGCAGCAGATTGATCTCGAACTGGCTGACGCCCATTTCATGCATGAAGGTATCGCGCGGCAGGCCCAGTGCCGCCATGCAGGCGTAGACCTCACTGAAGAACGGCCGCAAACCGTTGTTGGAGCTGACACTGAACGCCGAATGCCCGTCTTCGCGACGACCGTCCAGGCCAATAGGTGGCTGGAAAGGCTGGGTCGGATCGGTATTGGGAGCAAATATGAAGAATTCCAGCTCGGTCGCCACCACCGGCGCCAGGCCGCGGGCGGCGTACCGCGCGATGACCTCTTTGAGCTGGCCGCGGGTGGAAAGGCGCGAGCTTTCGCCGCTCAGCTCGTCCGCGTCGCAAATCGCCAGCGCACGAGGCTGCGAGCTCCAGGGCAGGCGATGAATCTGTTGCGGGTCGGCATTGAGCGCCAGGTCGCCGTCGTCACTGCCATAGAATCGCGCGGGGGGATAACCGCCCATGATGCATTGCAGCAGCACCCCGCGGGCCATCTGCAGGCGTCGCCCTTCGAGGAAACCCTCGGCGGTCATCACCTTGCCCCGTGGCACGCCGTTCAGATCCGGAGTGACACATTCAATCTCGTCAATGCCCGTCAATCGCTGTGCGAGTGAACTGCGGCCATCGGTTGTCATGACTCAATCCTTGTTGTTGTACGAGCCGAGAACGGCGACCCGTACAAAATAGGCTCCGGCTGTTCGGAATATCAAGCAGCCTCGAACAAAAAGCCCTAGGGATCGAACACACAGCCGAAATACGGCGAAGCCCCTACAAGCTCGACAACCGCTTCAAGGCAGATTTCAAGGCAGATAGATACTGAACACACCACCACCCAGAGGTCCGCCATTACGGATCTCGGTGCGCCCACAGACACCGTTGCGCTGATGCAGCGCGGCAATGCGCTCGGCGAAGTACAGCCCCAGGCCGGTGCTGCCGCTGCTGTGATTGATGCCTTGCACGTAGTCGGCCTGGTTATCGATCATCTGCTGCGGATACCCCTCGCCATCGTCGTTGATGGTCAGCACAGTCTGCCCACCCTCATCATGCACGCTGACCAGCAACGCATGGCGCGCATAACGAATGGCGTTGTTGATGCAGTTGGCCAGCACCGAGGCGATCAGTTCCCGGTCGAAAAAACCCAGGGGGGTCAAAGGGTCGACTTCATAGGTCGCGGCAATGCCACGACTGACGAACACGTCCTGATGGCTGACCAGTTGCGCCTCGATGAAGTCATCCAGTTCGTGGTAACCCGGCTGCACCGGCAACTGGTTGACCCCCAGCTTGTAGAGCCCCAGCAGTTGCACCAGCATGCCATTGAGATGAGCGAACTCGAACTCCATCACGCCCTGCTCCGGCGTGCCCTGCTGTGCCTGTGGCAGTCTTGCCAGCCACTGGGCATGGGCCTGCATGAGCAGGGTCAGGGAGTTCTTCATGTCGTGCACGGTAGAGGCGATCACCGTGGAAAAGTCGAGAGCCTGTTCGTGGGTATTCATTCGCCAAACGCCTTGCTTCGCAGTTTCTGATAACGCGGATAACGCGCGTCGGTATCGGGCATCAGGCCGACCATTTTCAGGCAGGTTCGGCACTCTTCCAGCAGCGCCGTGTCCTGGGTGATGTCGGTGCCGTGCAATAACGACTGCGCCATGTTCAGGGCAATACTGATGTTCTTCGGTTGCATCGCCAGGGCTCGACGGAACAGATCCCGGGCCTCGCCCAGCGCGCCAGCCTTGTAACTGCGCACGCCCTGACGGTTCATGTCCGCCGCGGCGTTGGCGGAGTTGAGGATCGCCGGGTCATCGGTGAGCTTGGAGATACCCTCCATCACCTTCGGGTCGTCGCCGTAGATTTCCGCGCAGTTTTTCAGCATCGATGCGCCGGCATCGGCCTGCCCCAGCATCTGCAGTTGCTTGGCCACCAGCAGCGCCGCTTCCGGGCTCATGAACTGCTCCATCCCGTCCAGGCGCAACATCGCCTGCTCGGTGAGCTTTTCCGCCGTTTCAGCATCGTTGAGCAACAGGCTGGTGGCCTTCATCAGGCGCGCGCGAATCTGCAACCCCGGATCGCTGGGGTTTTCCTTGGCCACCGCACTCAGGGTGCTGTTGATTTCCAGGCGCGTGCGGGTATCCAGCCCCCTCTCGCTGCCCTTGCTGATCAACGCATGCGCCAGGCCAAGGTTGCTTTCCGGGTCCTTGAAACGCGATTGCGCACCTTGGGATACCGCCTGGCGATAGGCCCTGGAGGCGGTCTCGAAGTCTTCGTTGGTCATCGCCAGCTTGCCCAGCAGCGCTTGCCGGCGCACGGCCAGCGGCGACAGGCGCACCGCCTCCTCCAGCACACTCTGGGCGCGCTTGGAGTCGCCCTCGGCGAGCAGCACCTCGGCCATGCCATCGTAGAGCGCCGGCATCATCGGAAAAGCCTTCAAGGCCTTTTCGTAGATGGCCTTGGCCTGGGTCACCTGGCCACGCTTGAACAGCAGGCGCCCCAGGCCGACATAGGCCCACGGTAACGGGCGATCCGCCAGAATGCTCTCGTACAACCGCTCCAGCGCTTCGTTCTGGTTCATGTCACGCAGGGCATCGGCCCGGTAGCGCAGGCACAACGGCGAATAGCGAGGATCCTGTTTGCACAGGGCGATGCAGGCATTGAGCACCTCAAGCGGCTTGCCGCGATCGAGCGCCTGCAGAATCGGCTTGAGCAGCGACTTGCGCTGCTGTAACCGCTCCAGCCGCTGAGCCAGGCTGGAGCGGTTGAAAGGCTTGGTCAGATAGGCGTCCGGCTCATGCTCGAGGGCGCTGAGCACCATCGACTGGCTGGTCTCGGCAGTGACCATCAGGAATACGCTTTCATGGCTGATCAGCTTGTCGGTCATCAGGTCTTCGAGCACCTGCTGCCCGTTCTTCTTGCCGTCGCCCAGGTGGTAATCCTGCAGGATGAAGTCATAGCGCTTTTGCGCGCACATGCGCAGCGCCTGCTCGCCTGTATCGGCAGTGTCTACGTCCTTGACGCCCAACTCACGCAGCATGGACCGGACAGAACTGCGGAAATCCGAGAAATCATCGACGATCAAAAAGCTTTTTTGGTGGTACGCCAGCATCGAAGATTCCAGACCCGTAAAAAAGATGAAGCCCGCGGCAACAGCAAGACAGGCTCAAGGTCGTCAGCCTTGCTGCACCCGGACAACGATAATGGCCACAGGCCATCAATGCATTCTACATCAACCCGCAATGGCGCCCGCCTGCTCTCGCCGGGCACCCGGTCCATGGCCCAGCCATTTGACCTGCAACAACATCCATGGATGTTATCGGCCGATTCTGGCGTTCCCTTATAGATAGTTGCCAAAAGCCTTCGATATCCTTGCTCGCGCCGCCCACCAGCCCCGGTTGCGGCAAACTCCATCGGGAATATCAGCCGGGCGGCATCAACTTTAGGCCAGCCACGCCGATACCTTGCAGACAGACAGCAACAGTCAAAAACGAGCGCAACATGCAAACCTGTATCCAAAACCTCATCGACCAGGGCGCCCACATTTTTGGCGAGATCCTGGACGCTGACCGCACGCAGGCGCTGTACCGCGAAATGATCGCCGCACGGGCCTTCGGGGCCGGGCTGTTCATGGACGAGGCTGAGTACCTGGCCCAGGAAAACCACCTCAACGCCAACCCGAACAAGACCTTCAACTTTCTCAATGCTTTCGAGCCGCAGTTGCAGTTCATCGAACAGGACCCGCGCCTCACCGCGGTCCTCGATGAAGTGCTCGGCGCCGACTATGAGGTGGTGATCAAGAAAGCGGTGTGCGGGGTACCGGATTCGTGGCTGCCGGACTGGGTGCGGGAAAAGATCCGCGATGTGAATGTGGCGAATCTGGGGCCCTACATCAAAAAGCCCTTTCGCGACATCACCTACTTCCGCGGGATCGACTTTCACCAGGACATCATCGACTGGCCCCAAGGCCGGGTGGAACTCGACCCTTCGACCTTTCTGACCCTCTATGTGTACCTGCATGAGGTCACCGAACACGACTCACCGCTGCACCTGATGCCCGGCACTCACCGTTTTGGCGCCACGTTGTTCCCTCATCAGTTGGAACATCAGGAACACGATCGATGGACCTACGCCGACGATCAGGGGCAGCAGATGGCCTGCCAGGATTACCGGCTGACGGGCGGGCCGGGTTACGTCGGGCTCTGGCATAACTGCACCTTGCACGGTACGCGGCCGGTGGCCAACGAGTCGGAACAGTTCCGCCTGTCGCTTCGCTACCTGCTGGGCAAGTCCCGGAGCAACACCGGCAAGACCGCCATTGATACCATCAACGCCGCAATCCAGGGCGAGCTGCAACCGATAAGGACCCGACGCGACCTGAACGCCAAGGGTATCGCCCAGATCAAGGGCAACATCATCAATAACAATGGCTAGCGTCACCGACTTTACCGAGCGGGCGAACCGCTCGGATGACGATCTACCACCGGCAGCACCAGCAAGACGAGGTCAATGTGTCGACAGGGTTTGGACAAAAAGCACGGGTGCTGATATTCGGTACCGGCGCCGGTGGGGTCAACTTCTACAAGTACAACCGCCGCCGCTACCGGGTGATCGGCTTCGTCGATAACAACCAGCAGAAGCAAGGCCAGCGCCTGTTCGGCAAACTGATCCACGCGCCTCAACAATTGAGTTCGCTGGCTTTCGACAAGATCATCATCGCCAGTGATTACTACCGCGAGATCCATCCGCAGCTCACTGAGAAGCTGGCCATCAACGAGCAAAAGGTCGAAGTCTTCCATGGCGCGCAGATCAGCTCGCAACTCCCATGGTTCCAGCGTATTGGCAAACGCCTCGAGCAACTGGGCTATGAACGGCTGTGCAGAAAGCCGGGACTGATCAGCGACCTGCTGTATCGACTGTTTTTTCGACGCCAGGATACCCGGCGCCTGGCCTTGCGCTGGCTGGATGAAAGCGACGAGCACAAGGTCCATGTCTTTCGCCCGAGCCAACCGGGCACCAGCCAACCTCCAAGGTTCCTCCATCAATCGACACCAGCGATCACCCTGGAGTTACCCGAGATTGCCCTGTATCACTTCCGGCAGGGGCAAGTCTGTTCGGTGTCCCGTTCGGTGATACTGCCCGGCGGGCAATTGGTGCTGGAGCGAGTGCCCACGGCAAAATCCCTGCATGCCGACTATAGTGCTGCGCACCTGCTCTACCACGGCCAGCGCCTGGCCCTGGTCAGGACCGGCACACCTGTAGCGCTGGAAAAAGGCCTGCTGATCAGCGGCTGCAACGAGCAGAACTATTACCACTGGACGGTAGAAGTCTTGTCGCAACTGCAATTCGTGACCGAACTGCCGCCGCAATATGCGGACTATCCACTGCTGATCTCCAAGAGCAGCCAGAACATTCCTTCGATCAAGGCCCTGATCGAGGCGATCGGCGTTGACCGTCCGCTGGTGCTCCTGGAAAACATCACCAGCTACCAGGTGGCCGACCTGCTGCTGATCAGTGCCCCCAACAATATGATCCCGAACTTCAAAGGCCCGGCACAGAACAGTGCCAGCAGCGGTTTCGTCCGCCCGGAGTCGATCAATTTCCTGCGGGAAAAGGCGCTGCACCTGGCCCGTGACATTCCCATCAGCCAACTCCCCAAACGAGTATTCCTGGCCCGCAAAGGCTTTCTCCGGCACTACAACCAGGCTGAGATCCTCAAGCTGCTGGAACCCTATGGGTTTACCTGCGTGTATATGGAAGAGCAGGACATCAACCATCAAGTGGCGATCATGGCCAATGCCGAAGTCATTATCGGCCCCACTGGCGCAGCCTGGACCAATCTGATTTTCGCCTCGAAAAACGCTCGCGCCCTGTGCTGGATGGCCGAGGAATATGCAGAGCTGTCGTGCTTTTCCAACCTGGCGGCGATCGTCGGCGTGGAAATGGACTACATCGCTTACCGGGTAGGTTCGACCGACTCCAGAGAGCTGTATTACCGGAATTATCGGGTCGACGCCAAGAGCGTTGAAAACTGGCTGCAACAGCATTTGTCGAAACGGCTCGAAAAGGAGACGCGATGAAGATTCACATTCTGCCGCTGCAGACCCACGGCGATGACCGCGGCTCGCTGATTGCCCTGGAAGAAGGGAAAAACATCCCCTTCCCGGTCAAGCGGGTGTACTACATGTTCAATACCGGTGAAGGGGTTCGCCGCGGCTACCATGCCCACAAGACCCTCAAGCAGGTCGCAATCGCCGTACGCGGCTCGTGCCGCTTTCTGCTGGATGACGGCCGGGAAAAGATCGACATCACCTTGGACAATCCTTGCCAGGGCCTGCTGATCGAATCCTTTATCTGGCGTGAGATGTATGACTTCTCTCCAGACTGTGTACTGATGGTTCTGGCCGATCAACTCTACGAAGAAGGCGATTATGTTCGAGACTATGCCCAGTTCATGGACATGGTCGGACAATGACTCAAATGATGAACATTCCATTTCTGGATTTGAAAGGCATCAATCACGAATATGCCGACCAGCTCAAAGCCGCTTGCAGCCGCGTGATCGACTCCGGCTGGTACCTGATGGGGCGCGAGCTTGAGCAATTCGAGGCCGCCTTCGCCGAATACTGCGGCAGCCGCCATGCCATCGGCGTCGCCAATGGCCTGGATGCCCTGACCCTGATCCTGCGTGCCTGGAAAGAGCAAGGCAAGCTTCAGGCCGGCGATGAAGTGATAGTGCAGAGCAACACCTTTATCGCCACCATCTCGGCCATTCTGGAAAACGATCTGGCGCCGATCCTGGTGGATGTGGACCCTGCGACCCACAACCTGGACATAGAGGCCGTCGAACGGGCCATCTCGGAAAAAACCCGGGTGATACTGCCAGTGCATCTTTATGGGCAACTGTCGCCGATGCCGCAGATCATGGCGTTGGCCCACAAGCATGGCCTGCTGGTACTCGAAGATGCCGCCCAGGCCCATGGCGCCGAGCTGGCCGGGCGCAAGGCCGGTAACTGGGGCGATGCCGCGGCGTTCAGCTTCTACCCCGGGAAGAACCTCGGAGCCCTGGGCGACGGCGGCGCCATCACGACCAACGACGCCGAGCTGGCAATACTGGTCCGCGCCCTGGGCAACTACGGCTCGCGCATCAAGTACCAGCACGATTATCAGGGGGTGAACAGCCGCCTTGATGAAATCCAGGCCGCGATGCTGGGGGTGAAGCTGGCGCACCTGGACAGTGATACTGCCCGTCGACGCAGCGTCGCCCGCTACTACGGCGAACACATCCAGCACCCGAGTATCACCCTGCCCTCGGTCACGACAGCGAGTGCCCATGTCTGGCACCTGTATGTCATTAGCTGCCCATGGCGCGATCAACTGAAGGCGCATCTGGCCGAGCGTGGCATCCAATGCCTGGTCCACTACCCACTGGCGATCACCGAGCAACAGGCCTACAGCGACCTGGCCAGGACCTC
The DNA here is from genome assembly GCF_017349775.1 of Pseudomonas sp. GW460-12-10-14-TSB1. NCBI lineage: Bacteria > Pseudomonadati > Pseudomonadota > Gammaproteobacteria > Pseudomonadales > Pseudomonadaceae > Pseudomonas > Pseudomonas sp. GW460-12-10-14-TSB1. The sequence goes on along the minus strand of NZ_JACNAC010000004.1, from coordinate 66,611 downwards.
CAAGGCATCCCGGGCACCGCTGCATGACTCGATCCTGTCGTTGCCGATCTACCCGACATTGGGCGAGGAACAACAGCAACACATTGTCACCGCCATCAACCAGTTCACAGCCCACTGATGCGCCTGTTGCGGGGTGCCTAGAAAGCACCTCGCAACTGAGCGAACTGCTCGTCGCTCACATAGTCGGCGAGCGCCCGACCGGAATAGTCGGCAGCCTCAAGCCTCGCGCCCTTGCGCAGCAACAACGGAAAGGTTCTACGACAACGCCCGGCCAGGAAAGCATCCTTGGCATACATCAAGGGTGTCGTGCCTTTGTTGTTGGTCCGCTCCGGGTCGGCACCTTGCTGCAACAGCCAGTCAACCACCTCATAGGCGCCCGCATAACTGGCAACGATCAGCGGCGTCCAGCCTTGCGGGCTGGCATCGTTGTAACCGGCAATATTGGCCTGCAGTGCCACCACCGCCTCCAAATCGCCCCGCTCACAAGCCTCGAGCATCTCCGGCAATCGATCAAAATTCAGCCGGATGTCGTAATCGATGGTGCAGAGCTCGACATAATCCTCGGTTGCGTTGATCAGGGTCCCGGCCTTGAATTGCGAACGCCCAGGCAGAATCGTCGCCGAGACCACCGGTTTTCCATCCCAGTGCAAGAACTGATATTCACGAAAGGCGAACGCCCTGATCTGGTTGCGTAGCGCCCAGGCCGTCGACAGAGGATCGATTTTCAACGCCCTATAGTCGATGGCGTCCTTTGAGAAGTAGCTGGACTCCACCGCACTCTGCGGCTGCGCCCTGACGTCACCATCGACCAACCTGGCAAACCACTGCTCCAGCAACTGGCCGGCATGCTGGTTAAAGGCGAAATAGAGATCGCGACAGGTCCACCAGAACGGGATCGAGAACACCTGTTGCGCGACGATGTCCCCGGTGTCGATACCCCGGTCGATGAAATGCAAGGTCACACCCGCTTCTGCCCTGGACTCCAACAACGGCCAGACCGAGGTAAACATGCCCTTGTATTCCGGCAGCTTCGAGAAATGAATGTTGAACACGCGACTGATGGAGAAGCACTCGGGCACGACAATCCGGTCGAACTCCAGGGAAATGAACGCGACGGACGCTACTTCGTAAGCCGTCTCCAGGCTGATCTCACGTACGCCATGCTTTTGCGCGGCCGCCCGCAACGAACGCTGCCAACCATCGACGCCCGTATCGTTACGGTTGCAGACCACGGCAATTTCGTTAGGCGAAAACTGTCGCAGAGCCCGTTCCAGGCCAAATACCGAAATATTGTTTTTTCCAGCAATGACAATCATGGGTGACTCCACAGCATCGAGAACTGCGTGTACCAAACGTAGCCGTTACTGCGAAATAAGGACGAGAACCACGTTTGGACTGAAAGCCCGGAGGTAGATGGTGTCCCAGGGCAGGTTCGAACTGCCAACCTTCCCCTTAGGAGGGTCAATTACAGCTCGCTGACAACAGGCCAAAGCCCTGTATCACTAGGCCTTTCAGTCCCATTGAGTCCATAAAAACAGAGCGGTATAGTGATTTTTGCTGCCACCCTGCTGTCACGGTCAAACCCTTGAAAACCAAAATTACTCAAAAGCTCATCGGCGGTTTGGCCGCCGAGGCGAAAGCATACCGCGTGCATGACACTGTGCAACCTGGTTTCTTCATTCGCGTACTGCCCAGCGGGCACAAGTCCTATATGGTCACCTGGGGCCGCAACAAGAATGCCACTCTTGGCCGTGTCGGCGTGCTCACGCTCGATCAGGCCCGAACCGAGGCCGCCCAGTACCTGGCCGATGCGCACGCCCATGGTGAGCCGCGGGCGGTCGCTCAGGGCCGAAAGGGTGCCACCCTTCCATCTCTGCGCGAATTCATCGATGACACGTATATGCCGTGGTTCAAAACGCATCACAAGGGGCATGAGAAGACGCTGCACACACTCAATAACAACTTCGAAGCGATCATGCGTCAGCGCCTTGGCGACATCACAGGCCGCGATCTGGAGCAGATCAGAACCGGGTGGATGCAGGCCGGAAACAAGGCATCAACCGTGAACCGGAAAATTGGCTCAATCAGCGGAGTATTCAGCCGGGCGGTTGAGTGGGACTACCTCTCTGTGCACCCACTGACCAAGCTCAAACAGCTCAAGGTCGATTCCAAAGGGGTTGTCCGCTACCTGAGTGTCGAAGAAAGCCGGCGGCTACGTGAGGCGCTCGACGTTCGCCAGGATGAGGCGCGCGCTGAACGCGAAACTGCGAACAAGTGGCGAGCAGACCGCGGCAAAGAGCAGATGCAAAGCTTGCTGCAGTTACCCTTCACCGACCACCTTAAACCGATGGTTCTGGTATCGCTGAATACCGGCATGAGACGCGGCGAGTTGTTCGACCTGAAATGGTCGGTGGTGAACTTCCAGGCGAAGACAATCACTGTCGCCGGCGCCACCACAAAGACGAGCGACACACGGCATATCCCGATGAACAAGGAGACCTTCGGCGTGCTGAAGGATTGGAAAAAGCAGACCGGGAAGTCTCAGTACGTTTTCCCGAGCCAGGCCGGAGGCCGACTCGAGGACGTCAAAAGCGCCTGGCTCAAACTGCTAGAGCGAGCCAATATCGAGGGGTTTCGCTGGCATGATATGCGTCACGACTTCGCGTCACGGCTGGTGATGGCCGGCGTGCCGCTCAATACCGTGCGGGATTTACTGGGGCACGCCGATATCAAGATGACGCTTCGATATGCTCACTTGGCTCCGGGCACGAAAGCTGCTGCCGTGGAACTGATTTAAAAAGGTATCAGCTCGTCCTGACCGATCGGAACTATTGTGGGGCTCGATTTATGTTTTTCGACGTGCTCCAAAAGCTGCTTCCAGTATGAAGTAACCAGCCATGAGACGAGCCGTTCATTGTCATCCGAAGAATATGAACCATCGGAATACTCCACCCAAAAGTACCTGCTCGCCTTGATAGTCTCCCAAATCCTAAGCTCGTCATAGGTCAATGCCTCGGGCATATAGATAGCAAGATTTATCAACCGAATAGATTCATCCGTTGACCAAATCTTGTCGAGCATTGACGTAAGTGTTGTGCCTTCTAAACCAGCTGATTGATTCGCTATCGCCTGTGAAATTGCCCATTCGATTACCGCAGTCAGAGAGCGCTTTTGCAGACGCCCCATGATGTCCAAAGCGAATTTTATCTTTGGGTCAATCCTGATCCCTACGCTCACAGTCGTACTCGTCTCTCCTGCTCGCTTGCTCGTCTTAGTCGCCATGGCCTCACCATCTCAAGAGGTCAGCCCAACTGACCTAACGTTAGTAGCTTGCTTCACTCGCATTCTATCGTCAATCCGGTTAAATACGAGTTCGTTTAGCAATTGCTTGCACGTTTAGTTTTTAGATGTATAGACTGGCAACCACTGGCACCAAATCCATTCGGCCAGCAGGAGACATTTATGTCGCAATTCGCTGTGAGTTCGCCCCTTTCCGTGAGCGTAGAGGAGGCAGCAAGACTGACCGGTTACACAAGGTCAGGTATCTACGAGGTAATGGCACAAGGTGATCTGAAGGCATTCAAGCTGGGGAAGCGCCGGCTGATTCTAATGACAGAACTAAAGGCCTGGATCGAACGCGCAGCGAAAGAAGGTGCGCGTTGATTGGCAGAACTATGGAGGAGTTTTCGCGCAGGGCTGCGCTGAGAATTGCCCTGACGGTGTTCGAGCACCGCCAGGGCGACAACACACTGGCTAGCACCAACGTGAAGGGCAAACTATGACACGCCATTCTTCAACTGAGCAAGACCGCAAAATGCTGGAGGCCCTGCGAAACGGGCCGGTATCGACCATCGAAGCCGCTAAAGAACTGGATATCGTCCAGCCGCCTAACACCATCCGCCGCCTCAGGAAAAAGGGGCACGAGATCCGCACCTACTGGACGCACCAGTCCACTGAGCCTGACCGGCCGCCTCACCGCGTCGCCAAGTACATCCTCATGCGCGAAGCGTCGTAAACCAGAGAAGCAGGGATGTCCTCAGTCTTGAGGACATCTCCGCGCCTGCCTGTGAGCCGCTGAATGGCCAGAAAGACAAAATACAAGGTCGACTTTGGCGGCGGTCGAGTGCTGGCCCTGCCCTACCGACTGCTGATCAGTGACGCCTTCGACAACCTATCGACCAAGGCAGTAACCGTGCTGATCAAGCTGGCCAGGAACTACAACGGCCGCAACAACGGCGACCTGTCCTGTACAGCCTCGATGATGGCCAAGGGCAAGCCTATGGACGCTAAGACTCTTGCCTCGGCGCTTGCCGAACTGATGGATGCGGGCCTGATCATCCGCACCAGGGAGAGCCGTAAGGGAGGCAGGGAACAGGGAATGGCACGTTGCGCGCTGTATGCAATCACCTGGGCGGCAATTGACGAATGCCCGGGTAAAGACCTTGAAACCTCACCCGGACCACCACGGTTTAGGTTCATTTAATTTCGAGTTTTTCGGTGGGAATTTTTCCGCCTAGTACTGGGAATTTTTCCCAGTCATCAAGCACTCATTGTCCGGTTGCGTCCGGTTGTTTTTCTGAACTGGTGCAGTACTGGGATTTTTTCCCAGTACCTTTCAATAAAACCGGGGCCTCCAGAGGAGGGGGTAAACGGAAAAAATCCCACCCTTATTAAATTACCACCACCAGGGGTTAATAAGATGGGACCACAGACGCATCAGCAAGCCCGATGCAACCATGGGTATGCAGGGAAATGTAAGCGTATCGGAGGCTTCACGTTCCTTGTTCTCGACTGCCTGCCTTGGACGCTGATCGGAATGTGCAGACCGTGCGCCGAAGAGGTAAGGAAGGATCTGATCTACCTGGCCGAGAAAGCCCCAACGGCCAGCAGCTGAGAAAAGGGCACTACCCCGCAACAGGGTGGTGCCCTTGATACCGCGAAAGCCTCGTAGCCTGTCAGTCCTAGCCTGGCTGTACTTGTCGGCATGACTGGTCGCCGCCCAGGTCATCCGAGCCGAATAGAGCCTGATTGACGGCCTTCCTACTCGCTAGAAGGCGATCGTGTTCCTCGTGCGCGCCAATATCCTCTGCCACCCACTCAGGAAGCTCTTTACGCCGGCGCATTTCATTCAAGTGCGTCCACCATCTGGTTGCGTGTTTCCGCTCTACCTCGATCGCCTCAACCGCAATCGCGCTTCGCTGGTCGAGAAGGTAGTGAGGCATTGGCGCCTCTTCTGCCTCCGCCGTGCTCGTCGCGCCTTGGTTGATGGCGTCAAGGTCGCCAAGCTTGAATCCCATGTCGGCGACCCACGCCTCTGTGCACCCGATAAGATGATCGGCGTGAAGCACTCCGAGGTTCGCCAGATCATGCTCAACAACACCAGTCGGCAGCCTGTTACGCAATATCTCAAACGCAGCGCGTAGCTCGCGGTACCCATCGATCGCCGCCGCCAGGTCGTCATACCCAACGTCGGCAACATCCTTGTAGGAGCGGATCATTTGGCAGTCTCCAGATCGGCTATCTTCGACTCAAGGTCAGCTTCGCGCTCTTCAGCCAAAGAGATCTGAGTATCTGCAAGGTACTGCCCAAGCGTGGCGAGTTTCAGCACATCACCGCCGCCGCGGTGCTTGGCGTTATCCTGGATTGCGCGCATCAAAGCGCCGAGCCATTGGACGTGCTCTTTGTCGCAAGTCATCTGGAACAGCGCTTCCTTCGCGATCTCGCCGAGTTTCCCCACAGTGGTGCCGGCTTTATCTTGGTTTTTCAGGGTGTTGCTGGTAGGTTGATATGGTTGCATGACGTGTGCCTCTAAGCTTCGTCGTGTGATCGCCAGGCCGCTGTTGACGCAGCGGCTTGGCACTTCTTCCTGATGGATCGTTTCTGAGCCATCGACCCGATCGGCTAAATTTTCAGCCGATTACTGCTTGCCCTTCTCGCTGATCCAGCCTGCTGCCCAGCTCAGCGGGTCCTTCGCTTCCATCGGCTTGAGTGGTTTGCCATCCCTCGCTGCCTGCCTACCCTCCTCCTCTGTCTCTGTGTGAATCCATACCGTGGTGTGCCTGAAGCCTGCTTCGCGCTGACGCTCCTTGAAGAGTCTTTGTCGCTCGGCGGCGGATAGTGGCTGCTTCTGTTTGTCCTGGTCTGTCATATTTCCTCCGTTACCACTTACGACGAGGGAATAATGAATTATTGTGAGTGGTAACGCAAGGTGTGGGGTGCAAAATAATTGCAGTCCCTATGAATGCTCGATGATCAGCGTCTTGCCCTAGCGAGACGCACAGGCCAAGATCGGCGTTCTCTCAAGGATGGAAAACCAAATGACCGCACTCCTTAAACAGCGCTTTCTCGAACTGGAGCAACAGCTAACGGAAGTCGAAAACTCCACTATCACCGTAAGAGATCCATTCACCGACGATAGTGAGACCACCATTCCGTCCGAGCTGATCCTCAACTGGCGAGTGAAGGCAAGGGCGTTGATAGAACGGGCGTGTGGGGAACGATCCAGTCATCTCACAATGTACCTGGAAGCGGAAAAGCTGGTTTCTTACGATTCATATATGAATCAGCTCAAACGGATGAAGGCAGTGTTCCTAGCCGCGAAAGAGGATTTCGAGGGAGGGTATCTCAATTCGCTTCGAAACCTTGTGCAAGCAGAGGTGTTCACCAGCGAGCTTGAACAAGCCGACGAGCTTCTCAGGTCGGGTTACGCAACAGCAGCAGCCGTCATCGCTGGAGTCGTGCTTGAGACCACCCTACGCGATCTGTGCACTGCTCATGAACTAGAGCACGGTAGCCTTAACAAAATGAACGACGACCTGGCGAAGGCCGGCGCATACAACGCCAGTCAGAAAAAGCGGATCACCGCTTTGGCTGCAATCCGCAACGATGCCGCCCATGGTAAGCCAGAGGAGTTCACGGCTGCGGACGTACGGGGCATGATTGAAGATGTGGAGCGCTTTCTAGCTACGACGCTTCAGTGATCAGCAGCAAGTAGTGATGCACTCAAATCTGAGTGCATCTATCCCATCAAAAGTTAAAGATACCAGAATCAATAAAAGGTATACTCTAGCGAATAAGGCGACGGTATTTATCAGTTATTGTAACGATTTCAGGTGGAAACGTATTCGCGCGACTTTCGAAGTACTTATCGCTAGTTAGATCCAAGATTGTCCGAATGGCACCAGAAAAATTCCATTTAGGTAAGTCTCTCTCCTCCCCCCCTGTGGCTTCATACTCTACCTCCTCTTTCTCAAAGTCTGTGAGAATGGGGAGGCACAACTCAACTTTTTCCACCAAATCCTTAAAATTGAATCCCACCCCTCTGATTTCCTCAAGTAAGCTTGGGATGGAGCTATCTTCATGAGCACGATCGCTAAAATAGCAATTATAAATAGCAACCAGCGAATCAGAACTCAAGTCAGAATAATCTTCTAACCTCAACTCATTCTCCGTCAACTCCTCAACAAGCCTGACCTTAACGTTCTTGATCGCGTCAAACTGCTCATCCGCGAGCTCAATTAAAGCGCTCAATCTATTTAGCTGTCGCTTGAACTGAGGAGGAACATCTGCCTCTCTTTTATAAAGTAGCTTATGGCTAATTGCTGCCCAAGTATGCATAAGCATGGTTCTAATTTGTATTTCCGCGCGAAACCCGCCCAAGCCTCGAACCCCGGGATGGGCCAACCACTCATTCTTCAACCGAACTATATAATGATAAGAAGTATACCCAAACTGATTATCATTGAGAGCGTCTTTTTTATTATCTTTCTGAAGAACCTCAAATTCACTCTCGACGATATCACATATATTTTTTATATCTTCTTGATAATAGCAAATAACCCTTACACCACATAGATCGTCTATTTCATCTAATGGCGCCCCATATGATTTTCTCGCAACCTTGCCAACAAACGACTCTTCGTCCTTTATTCGAGACTCAATCCCAAAGACCGGAATATTTCTTTCACCAACAAGCTGCTTAATCACACTCTCAATATTATGCCTTAACCTCTCAAGCTTAGGCTTGGCATCTCTAAACTGATCAATAACTTCCGACATCAGCATTGCTTCCTTTCGATTATTCGGGCACACCATCTAAGCACCATCGCCTGCAATATCAATTAGACATCACGTGCAACTGGCGTTCTATCCAGGGAGGAGGTCATCTCGAATAAAGCACGAGCCTCCGATTAACGATAGGACGAAAAAGAGCCTGAAAACAGGCCGAAACAGTTGGCCGCCGTGGTGATCCCCCAATGGGGAAGGTATGCTCAAAACTGAGCGCATCGCATGCAGGCAGAGATGTGAGAAGAATTGCGCGCATCTCACCAATGTACTCAGTTTTGAGTGCATCTCTCTCCTGCAGGTAAATATCCTTTGATATCCCACTCCCACAGTGGAATTTCTCGGTGTGTGACGTTTTGGTCTCAGTGAGACGATTTGCTCTCTGAGCGCCACACTGTTTGGAAATCGACACTGTGGACGCGCTGTAGCATCAGGCAGAAGGCTTGCGCGTTCGGCGAATACTGAGGCGGTACACCGGCGGCTTGCCCTTGTTGCTGATCGTGATGCCAACTGTGTACTTCTCAATCGCTTTGCGGCCCCTCTCTGTCGGTGCCTGGTATCCACCAGGAACCTTGACTATATCGCCGCTTTCGATAAGTGCGTCTAAGTCTGGCCGCGGCGGGAAATTGTCGATTGCCTCCCGGATCCGGCGCATCAGCTCTTCATCCATACCAAATTCCCTCTCGTGGTAGATGATGGCGATCCTACATCAACGCAGCGCGTGTCGATGGCAAAAAAGGAATTTCTGCGTTGAAGTCCGATCCTCGGACAACCAGCCGAGACACACCAAATGATCCGACTCGGAACGCATGGTCTGCTTGGGCGCCGGGCATTGCCTTCGGTCTCAATCTGGGCAAGCATGAGCAATTCTTGACAGCCCCTAGACAAATTCAGCCCATGGCCGCGCTCAACAACGAAATCAAATCCTTCATCGTCCAGGCCCTGGCCTGCTTCGACTCGCCCTCCCAGGTCGCCAGCGCCGTCAAGGAGCGATTTGGTGTCGTTGTGTCACGCCAGCAGGTCGAGTCGCACGATCCTACCAAGCGATGCAGCAAGGGTCTGGCGAAACGCTGGGTGACACTGTTCAACGACACTCGCGATGGTTTTCGGGACGAGATAGTCAAGGAGCCGATCGCGAACCGGGCAGTTCGTCTGCGCGCGCTCGGGCGAATGCTCGAGGAGGCAGAGGCGAGCGGGAACCTGGTGATGGCCATGAAGTTGCTGGAGCAGGCGGCCAGGGAATGTGGTGACATGAACACCAATCGTCGCGCAAAGGTCGACGGAGAGCCGGCAGCGCCTGCCGCCCCAGTGGGTGTGGATTTCGTTTCCGCGCGCTTCTAACGTTGGCCCGCAGCTGTCTGAAGTTAAAAGCAGCCTGACAGCAGGTTGGAACAGGTGCTCGGGTATTCCCCCGCTGGGGGTGTATCCAAACCTGGATGCATCAAATCCGCGACACGTTTCGCGATTCAGTAAATTGTGTCGCGACACTGTAATTACATGATTGCTATGTTGGCGGCCGCGCTTATGGCTATGCCGACGCCTTTGCTAAGCGCTTCTCCTACCAATTCCTTCAGCTTGGCTGTGGCACCTTCTTTCGCTGCGGTTGCGATTTGCCCACCTAAGCTTTCGCCTCCGACACTCTTCGGGATTGCCTTGAGGATTTCGAGCGCTTTCGCTGTGAGAGTGCAATTCAAAAAGGTGTAGGGCAGATCAGTTTTTCCGCGCGTAACCACGTAGCCGGACTCAATCAGCCACTCTACTGTCTCTGCGAAAAACTCTCCTGGTCGATCAATTTCATCAGGAATGGCATCAATGAAGTCCATGGAGTCAATGGCAATAGACACTGGAAAGGACAGATACAGCTTAGAAAATACCAATCCGGTAATCTGATCAAATAGATCAATGTTTGATTCTGACATTTGCAATTCTTCGCCTAGTTAGATTGTGCAACCAATACCTACAACGACCCACCATTTCAAGCACTGCCCAAGCGAGGCACCAAAGTATCGAGGAACCCGCCCTTCTCCGGCTCGCTCCAGTAGTCGCCCGAGCTCAGACTGAGGGTGAACGATTCATTCACTCGAGCCGCTGTATCACTTTGCCTACCATCGACTTACTGCAACAGAAAATCCCCTCCCGACGCGCTAAAAATCAACTATTTCAGTCCCATTCCGTCCCGTTCCGTGTAGCACATTATGTGCACCCTAAAAACACTGGATACATGATCAGATAAAACCTAATGTGAGCCTTATACGACATTTCGCAAGCTCACAGAGGACAGATCATGTCGACCACCACCAAGCCCCGCGGCCATCAGGCCAAACCAACTCGCGCCGAAGTCAAAGCCGCCTGGGGGCGCCTGCGCGAAGCTGCAGAGCAAGGCAGCGTCCAAGCCAGTGCTCTGCTGATCGCTCTCGCCGAAAACCGTCCCCTTCACGTGAGCGCCGCATAGTGTCCGGGCGCGACAAGGCTGGGCGCTTCAAACCTGGCAACTCCGGAAACCCTGGCGGCCGCTCCGGCCAGACCCAAGCCATTCGCGCAAAACTTGCAGAAGGTGCCGATGCCGTGACCCGCAAGGTTCTGGCGGCAGCCAAAAAGGGTGATATGCAAGCCTGTCGCCTGATCCTGGAGCGACTGGTGCCATCGATCAAACCCACCTCCGAACCCGTGCAGTTCGAACTCGATGATACGGACCTGCCCAGCGCCGCCCGGTCAATTATGCGCGCCGTCGCCGGCGGTCAGCTCGCACCCGACCAGGGTAAATCGCTTATCGATGGCCTGGGCGCCGTCGCCCGTGTAATCGAGGTCGCCGAGCTGCAAAAGGCCATTGATGAGCTTCGCCAGCAAATTGGAGGCCTGCAATGAGCGTCAGAACCGAGCTCGCGAAGTTGCGCCAGCAGGCGCGCCAGGTGCGCGCTGACAGCGATGTGAAGGCGATCAGCGACCTGATGGACGAACTGGCCGCCGAGGCTACCGGTGGTGACTGTATTCGCGGGGAAGTATCGCTACTCGAAATCATGGATGAAGCCCAACCCAACGCTGGCCCAGCCAATTCCTACAAAACTAAAAGGTAACTCAATGAAAATCGGCAAACGATCAGTTCTCAAAGTTGGCCTGGCCAACCTCCACTACTCCGAATATGAGCACTCACGCATCGAGGCTCAAACCTTTTCCATTCAGCGCCCCGATGGAACAAAGGGCACCTGGCAAGCTGGTAGCCTGATGAAGTCTGCCCGTCAACTCCAATTGCTTGCGCTGGAAACGTTCAAGGACGCTGGCGAAGACATTGCATCGATCAGGAGCAATAAAGATTTCAATGCATCCGCGATCGAGCGCATGAGCAAGGAAAAAGTCGAGGACGTTACAGCTGCCCTGCTCCCGGCGATGCAATCAGTTGCGAAAGATATGCTCACGCTGGCTGAGACCGTCACTCAAGGCTTTTCCCCAGTTACGCCACGCGCCAGTAACGACATCGCAGGATTCCTCGCGGACCAAGAGCTGAGGTCATTGGTTCGAGGGCTCAGCTCTGAAGAGCGCCGCAATCTGATGCTTGAAGCCCGCCAAGGTGGTCATCCCGATATCGTCGAAGCGGTGCTGAGAGCAAACCCCATGCTTTCTGGCCTCAACTCCGAATCGGCGGCGAGCCTCGCCAGGGCCGGCATTGCAGCCTCGCGAGCTGATGACCTTGAGGCTCTTCGCCAGATGCTGGCGGTCTACGACGACGTGCTCGCGACCACCTCCCAAGTTGGTGTGGCGCTCAGTGGGATGGTTGCAAATTCGGCTGGCTACGCAGGTCGATTCGAAAGATGGCGGTCGGGGTGTGACGGCTCGGAAGTGTTGCGCGCCTGGCTGGACAAGATCCCGACCCGAGGAAAGCCAAAAGCAGCAGCGGAAGAATCCGAAGCAGCGTAATCAGATAGGCGTGCGGCCGTCACGGTGCGGCCGCCACCCCAGGAGCCAATACCTTGACCACCTATCAAGAGCGCTTCGCCGAGGCGTGCAAGACAAACCGCTTTGCGTCGCACCCACTCAAACAAGGTCCTGATTCTGGCTACGTGGTGTGGGATGTCCAGCACGTTCGCGACGGCCAGAAGGTGACCATTGATGGGCCATTTTTCACCGAGGAAGAAGCGCTGGTCTCGGCCGATCTGCTGCGCGGGACGTTCCGTGGCGCCCGGGCCTACGAAGTGATCTATGACCGAATTTGGAATTACGACCCGCGACGCGAGCAGGTGACATTCGATCAGGCGCGTATGTCGCGGTCCATTCTCGCCATCCGCCTGGGTGTGGAAGCCCCCACTAACAGCGCCACCGGCGCACTGGAGTAACGCTATGGCCATAGCCACCAACTACGGCACCAAGACTCGAATTTTGCTCAGCGGATCGGCCGCGAAGCTGTTCGGGCGTGAACACACCTACGAGCTATCGACTGGTGATGTGCGCGAGGCCGTGAAAGCGATCGATGTAAACCATCCAGGCTTCGCACGATATCTCGCAACCGCAAAACAGATGGGGCTTGAGTTCGCAGTTTTTCGAAACCGCAGGAACGTCGACGAAAAAGAACTGGCGCTGGGCGGCGCGAAGGAAATACGCATCGTACCGGTGGTTTGCGGCAGCAAGCGTGCAGGCCTTCTGCAAACCATCATCGGGGTCGCGTTGATTATCGCCAGCCCATTTACCAACGGCGCGACACTCGCTCCAGGTATTGCTATGGCCGCCGGTGGTGTAATTCAGATGCTCAGCCCGCAAGCCACAGGATTGAAGCAGAGCGGCGCCCCCGAAAATATGCCGAGTTACGCTTTTGGGTCGGCACGAAACACCACTGCCAGCGGGAACCCGGTACCAATCTGCATCGGTTACCGTCGATGGGGTGGCGCGATCATCAGTGCCGCGATCTATGCCGAAGACCAGGTATAGCCGGCCTAGTGTAGAGTCACCTACCCAACATTGAGGACGTATCATGCACAGGATTTTGCTCACCGCCGCGGCCATCGCTCTTATCGCGGGATGCTCAAGCACTCCAGTAGAGCCTGGCTCCGCAAAGCGGGTGCCGGCAGACCGGATCTATGCCTATCAAACTGAAGTGGCAGGCGGGGCGACGCTCGTTATCAGCCGTGACAACGGATTCTGGGCATCTGGTGGCTGCTTCGCCACACTACTGATAGATGGCAAAAAGGCCGCGCGCATCGATACCGGCGAAGTCGCAAAATTTCAGGTCAAGCCAGGTCGGCATATCGTTGGCATCGGCGGTGATGAAGATGGCAACGGCCTGTGCGCAATGCAGATCGGCCAGCCGGTGAAAGAGACAGTAGCCGATGTGGTCTCCGGCGAAGTGCAGAAATATCGGATATCTGGTACCCAGAACGGTACCGATATCCGCCCCAGTTCCATCTGATGGGTCACTGCGTCGGAATCAACACACTGTGTTGAAACACACGCCGTGTGGTGTGGCGTATTCTCAACTGGGCTTCGCAGCTTTCAGTACTTCGATCAGATTTTTGAAGTGCTCCGGATCCAGAGGGCTGCTGACTGTATGCGCCTCTGTTGTCCGACCGAAATAGCTAGATGTGAGCCCGGTGCGAATCGCCACCTTGCTTTCCTCTGGCAGGAGCTCAATGAAGGGCCCGATCGAGGCAAGTTCTAGCTCTGTCTGCCTAGCTCTGTCAGCATTGGTGCGATGCCGAGCTGATTCGCGGGCTGTATAAATTGCGGGGGAAGTTATAACAATCGCGTAGAACAAGCGAATTAGCACCGATATCGCAGTATCTTGCGAAAAAGGCTCATGCCAAAATTTGTAGAATGTTGCCATCGCGATCGCAATGCCTGTTCCAAAGATCACCACCGTCGCCCATCGCCAGAAGTTTGCACTCTCCCCTTCCGCAGTAGCAATTCGCTGGTAATTCCCTGTTACTCCAATATTGCCGACCACCTGCACTATACGTGCGGCGTCATCCCGAAACGCACCAATTTCCGCAAGAGTTTTCGAGGCTGCGTATGCCTCAAGATCCATTTCCTCTTTGTGCATTTTCTGCTGCTCTGCAAGCGCTGTGTCGAAAGCCAGTTGGCGCGCACCTTCTGCCTGAGTGAACATTTGCTCCAGCTTGGCTACCGCGGCGGCACTTTCGGCTCGCTCGCGCGCGGCGGCCTCATTTGCATCATCGAGTTTTTGTGCGAGTACATCGCTCTTTTCAATTGCCGCATCTAGTTTTTTTGCAAGCTGATCTCGTTGATCTGATAGCTCTTGAATGGCAGCTTGTGAGAAATCGGATTGTGATTTCAGAAGAGCTGGAAATGCTGTTTTTGACACCGCAGTGAGTGGTGGTGTTAATGCCCAGAAGTAAGGCATCACGTTTTGTTCTAATTGTGATGCGGCATTTATCAAGTGCTGAGCATTACCATTACCAACGAAATGCGTAATTTCAGAAAGAGGTGTCTGAAGGCTGGTATTGATTGAGGACATCCCAGAGACACTAGCTAGCTCTGCCGGTGTCTTTTCCAGGAGGTCTTTCAGTGTTTGGAGAATGGCGAATATTTTATCGCGGGCAAAGGTAAACGTCTCACTAACTGCCACAGCCTCAGCCGAAAACTCCTTCATTTTCTGCATATCCAGTATTTGCTGCACGGTGGCACGAAGAGGGTTTTCTTGATAAGCGGAGGTTGTCATTGGTTCATGCTCCCTGCTAGTGAAATTCCGGTCACTGTTCTCCTGAAGCTACTGTTTCGCCATCACTCTGTCTATACATCACATGGGTATGCCTGAGCTGATACGCACAAATTCGGGTTTATTCGCCCTCCCCGCTTGATAAGTAACACTCAAAGTGCAACAGTATTAGTAGAACACCTTAACTGATACGGGCAGCACATCATGTTCATTCGCGCATACCTCCGAGCATCGACTGAAGAGCAGGACGCCGGCCGCGCCCGGGCATCGCTCGAGCAATTCGCCACCGACCACAACAAGGTGATCGCGAGCGTGTACCTGGAGAACGCCAGCGGCGCCTCGGCAGATCGGCCTGAGCTGCTGCGCCTGCTGAAGGATGCGCGCAAGGGTGACGTCCTGCTGGTGGAGTCGATAGACCGCCTATCGCGCCTTCCTGTTGAGGACTGGCACAAACTCAAGGCAGCTATCGACTCCAAGGGCTTGCGCATCGTCGCGCTCGACCTACCGACCAGCCACCAAGGAATGCAGGACACCAAGGGAGACGAGTTCACCGGCCGTATGCTGGGCGCGATCAACTCGATGCTGGTGGAGATGATGGCGGCGATCGCGCGCAAGGATTACGAGCAGCGCCGTGATCGCCAGGCGCAAGGGATCGAAAAAGCCAAGGCCGCCGGTAAGTATCAAGGGCGTCCAGTGGATGCGGATCTGCACAAGCGGGTAAAGGAACTGCTCGGGGCTGGGCTAGGCATCCGTGCTACTGCTCGGCACGCATCCTGCTCAACTACTACCGTGCTGAGGATCAGAGACGCCGGCTAAATTACAACGGCGATGGCGGAAGTC
This sequence comes from Pseudomonas sp. GW460-12-10-14-TSB1, assembly GCF_017349775.1. Lineage (NCBI taxonomy): Bacteria > Pseudomonadati > Pseudomonadota > Gammaproteobacteria > Pseudomonadales > Pseudomonadaceae > Pseudomonas > Pseudomonas sp. GW460-12-10-14-TSB1. The sequence continues at coordinate 51,046 of NZ_JACNAC010000004.1, read as the reverse complement.
CCGTTTTTGACGTGCCGAGAACGTTCGCTGAAACCACTTTGCCGTCCTTCGACCTAGCCAGAACATAAAGGAAAGTCGTTCCGCCCTCGACTAGCGCCGTCATCATCTCGTTTACACCCGCGGCTGCGTGCTGCCCTTTGAAGAGGTCTACCTTGATCATTTCATCAGAACCGACTCGACCTATATCCATGCGCCACTTGTCGTCAAAGCTTCGAACAGAATAAACGTGATAGTTGCCATCCATTCTCACTGGTACAGAAGGCTCGCGCTCCTTCTGGTTAATTTGAATGATCTGCTCTCGGTCAAAGACGGCATTACCGGCGGTGACTTTTGTGGCATCAGGCGCGCTTCTTACAATGCCGACGAGAGCTTGATTGGTGTCGGCCAACGCCTTTGACATCTTCTCGTTATTTTCAACCAGGCGAATCTCGAGCGCGCTCCGGTTACCCTCCGCCGCCAGGGCAAGCTGGGAGGAAGTATAGTTTTGGTGACCAAAGTACCCGGCAGCTATCAGCGCAAGACCGACAACAGAAAAGACCAGCTGCCTGCCAGTCATCTTATCAATCATTTTTTCACCAAGTTTGTTGAAGGCGTCCCCAAGCAAGGCGGTAATGTCGCTGGAGCCTTCTGCAACCTCGAAGGTTAGCTCAAGATTCGCCCGATCTTCCTCAGTGAGCGCACGAGCGCCCTTTGAGTAAACGCTATCTGCGAAAAGTCGATTTATCACTTGCTGGTATTCCAGCAGCCCCTTCATCAGAGGCGTTGTGACCGTGCTGTGGTATCGAGCACCTTCGATGTCTAAATCGAAAACCGGCCAGCCATCGAATTTGATTAGAAATGAATCGTTATCAGACAATTCGCCTGCCAAAGCCTGCTCAAGGATGGCCACGGCTTCTGCTTCATTCCTGATTATTACTTCCCTGACTTCACTCAATCCAACCACCTTCCAAAGGCCAGCACTGAACGCGCCGATTGGCGCTGATGGCAAAGTGAATCACATTTTGATTTGGAAGGGAGGTATTTCACGATCCACTCGTCCGCAGTTTCTGCCACCCTGCTGTCACGGAAGAGATCACGGATTGAACGAAAAGGCTGCAAACCTTGAATTATATGGTGTCCCAGGGCAGGTTCGAACTGCCAACCTTCCCCTTAGGAGGGGGATGCTCTATCCAATTGAGCTACTGGGACAAATTGACTGCCGCGTGTACTGCTGCGGCGCAAAGGACGGCGTGCATGTTAACGGCCAGCCCTGATTTTGTCATGTTGTGAGTAGGGCTTTTTAACCGGTGGCCACCTCTGGTCATCAGGCAACTTGCCAGAGTCGCCGTGCAAATTGCATCACTGCAAAAAGCCATCATTGCAGAATGCAATCCTCCGCCTTCTAAAGCCCCTATCAAATCATTGTTTTTAAAGGGTTTATTAGAGGTTAGACTCTTGGCATGAGCGCTGCTTCATCTCTATGAAAGAACAGTGGAGATCAAGCCCATGAACAGCGCCCTTCTTCTATCGAATGCCATTGCCATCGCCGTACTGGTGGCCTTCCACTTTCAGCCTGATGGCAGCGCTGATCAGAGCACCCAGTACAGGGCCCACTACGCGCAACACCAGGCCCCGCAATTGGCTGTGATGAGCAGCGCATTGGAGAATCCAGGCATGGCGCAGGTCGCCGATGACCCGGAAGCCGTTGTTCTACCTGCCAATCCAAGACCCGAAAGCTGGGTATTTTGAATACGACCCTATCAGGAGCCTGTTAATGTCCCGACTTGCCAAAGGCCTTCTCATCCTTGCAGTACTCAGTGCCACACTGGGCTGCTTCACCACTGAAAATACCCTGGGTGATGTGCCCTTGATTGCTTGTGGCGTTTTTTCCGGCTTGTTCCTGCTGGCGCTGGCGTTGGGACGCAAAATCAAGTTCGACCCAGTGCTGCGCTGACTCCCTGATCTCTCAATAGCTTCAGAAAACGCTCAAGCGTCACGGATAGCTCGCTCGAGTTGTCCAGAAAAAACACGGACTCTCCCAGCACAGGTCCGTCGTCAGCAGAAAAAAGAGTGCTTCTCTTGAGTCTCGCCTCGATCTGCGCCGCACTTTCGCGACCGCGGTTCATCAGTCTTTGCCGCAGCACGTCGATGTCCACCGTCAACAGAATCGCCAAAAGCTCCGGATAACGTTGGCGAGCCTGATCCAGGTATGCCCTGGAGCCATTGACCAGGACATGACGCCCACTGGTCAGCCATTCGTCGATCTGCACAGGAATTCCGTAGGCCAGGCCATTAGCCCGCCAGCACAAGGCAAAGGCGCCCTGCCGCTCCAGGCGCTCGAACTCATCAGCACTTACCCCATGGGCCTCTTCCCCCACGGATTCCGCGGAACGGGTGATCACCCGCCGCACCACATCACAACCGAGTTGTGCCAGAGGCCGGCGCGCAGCCTCGATCAGGCTGTCCTTGCCCGACCCGGATGGCCCTATCAAATAAATCAGTCTGCCTGACATTCAGAGACTCCATGGCACTCGCAGCCTAGTAAATCGGCAATTTGCCACTATTCTGTATAGAGTAGGGAACGATGATCGGATCCGCATAGATGCCCTCCTGGCGACACTCAAACGCCGCCTATCAGGCAACAGGACGCGGGCAGATAGGCGGACCAGGCAATCTTTTCAAACCAGTCCGCATTTCTGATAATTGGTGCTGGCATAACGCCTTTACCCAGTTCAATATTTGTCACAGAATTGACGCCAAGGATCTGGCTACTTTGAGGCATGATGCGGGCCTCTTAACAATTCAGGTTGAACATTTGGCAGCAACGCTTGTCCTAACTGACATCCCGCGGCCAATTCCGAGAACCGCTCCCCTGAACTAACCGGTTAAATATATGCGCCCATTGAAACAGGCAATTTATTCCAGCCGTACGGCTGACAAGTTCGTCGTACGTCTACCCGACGGGATGCGTGAACGCATTGCCGAGGTGGCTCGCAATCATCACCGCAGCATGAACTCCGAAATCATCGCGCGCCTGGAACAGAGTCTTATTCAGGAAGGCGCCTTGGGTGAAGAGTTGAGCATGCGCCTGGACAGCCCAGAGCTCTCCTTGCATGAACGCGAACTGCTTCAACGTTTCCGTCAACTTTCCCACCGCCAGCAGAACGCCCTCGTTTCGCTGATCGCCCATGACGCCGAAATGGCCGCAGACGCTTCCTGATTCGACCTCGAAAGCTAGAGCCAGCCTTGCGCTGGCTTTTTTTTACCCGAAATTTGCTGCTCGAGCGCTACAAAAGCGCTAAGCCTGGATTGCAAGGGGATGGAGAAAACGATACAGCCCCATTAGAGGGGCTGTATGCAGGATCAAAGCAGGAAGATGGTGGCCAACCCAAGGAAGATAAAGAAGCCGCCACTGTCGGTCATCGCCGTGATCATGACGCTGGCCCCCATTGCCGGGTCGCGCCCCAGGCGCGCCAGCGTCATCGGAATCAGAACCCCCATCAGCGCCGCCAGCAACAGGTTGAGCGTCATGGCCGCCGTCATCACCACACCCAACGACCAACTGCCGTAGAGCAGATAGGCCACCGCGCCGATCACTCCGCCCCAGACCAGGCCATTGATCAAGGCCACCGCCAGCTCCTTGCGCATCAGGCGCGAAGTATTACCGGTGCTGACCTGGTCCAGCGCCATGGCGCGAACAATCATGGTGATGGTCTGGTTACCCGAGTTGCCGCCGATACCCGCCACGATCGGCATCAGGGCCGCCAGGGCCACCAGCTTTTCGATGGAACCTTCAAACAGGCCGATCACTCGCGAAGCGACAAAGGCAGTGATCAGGTTGATTGCCAGCCAGGCCCAGCGGTTGCGCAGGGAACGCCAGACCGAGGCAAAAATGTCTTCCTCTTCACGCAGACCGGCCATGTTGAGGACTTCGGTCTCGCTCTCCTCACGAATCAGGTCGACCATTTCGTCGATGGTCAGACGGCCGATCAATTTGCCGTTCTTGTCGACCACCGGCGCCGAAATCAAGTCGTAACGCTCGAACGCTTGCGCAGCGTCGTAGGCATCTTCGTCCGGATGGAAACTTACCGGATCGCTGGCCATGACTTCCGAAACCTGTTTCTCCGGGTCATTCACCAGCAACCGCTTGATGGGCAGCACACCCTTGAGCACGCCGTCGTAGTCGACGACGAACAGCTTGTCGGTATGGCCTGGCAGCTCTTTGAGTCGACGCAGATAACGCAGAACCACTTCAAGACTGACATCCTCACGGATGGTCACCATCTCGAAGTCCATCAACGCACCTACCTGCTCCTCGTCATACGACAAGGCGGAGCGAACGCGCTCACGCTGCTGACCGTCCAACGCCTCCATCAGCTCGTGGACAACGTCTCGCGGCAGCTCGGGGGCCAGGTCAGCAAGTTCGTCGGCGTCCATCTCCTTGGCAGCAGCCAGGAGCTCATGATCGTCCATGTCGGCGATCAGGGTTTCACGTACGGAATCGGATACTTCGAGCAGGATGTCGCCGTCGCGCTCGGCCTTGACCAGTTGCCAGACAGTCAGACGCTCGTCGAGCGGCAAGGCTTCAAGGATGTAGGCAACGTCGGCAGAGTGCAGATCGTCGAGTTTGCGTTGCAGCTCGACGAGGTTTTGCCGGTGGACCAGGTTCTCGACCCGATCCTGATGATGACCTTCCTGACGATGGGTCAGGTCTTCGACCACCCGCTGGCGCTGCAGCAGCTCAACGACTTGAGCGAGGCGATCCTGCAGGCTGTCTTGTGTTTTCTTTACTTCTACTTCGGTCATAGGCGAACTCCACTCCCAGCAGAGGAGCACGCCGGAAGGATCAATCAGTCAATTCATGATTGTAAAAACGGGATACTGAGTAACTACTGGGTAAGTCCATGGAGGTATTCCACAAGCCCCGGCGGGGCTGACGGGCGCAATCATACACCGCTTGACGGCTTTAAACGTTAAAAAATCATGGCAAGAACAAGCGCTTGCGGCGCAAAGCTGAAGAAGCGCTGAATCTATAAAGCTGCGACGCACCATCCGAAAAAGAAAACACACCCCAGACGAAAAAACTGCGCCCGGGACCTCCCTCGCTATCGATTCACAATTGCCGGGAGCTTTCGAACGGCCACATCAAAAAGACAGGTACACGCTGGATACGACGCCGGAATGATCGCGACGTTCAAAGAGAGGAATCAATAAAGAAGGGAGAAAACCCAAACGACAGAAAGCAAAAAGCCCGCAATGAATGCGGGCTTCTTGGTATATGGTGCACTCGACAGGATTCGAACCTGTGACCGCTCGGTTCGTAGCCGAGTACTCTATCCAGCTGAGCTACGAGTGCATTTGTTGCCGCGCATTATAGGCCGTTAAATCTTTTTGTAAAGCACTTTTTCTAGTAATTTCAACAACTTACAGAAGAAGCCAGATTACAACGAACTAAGTAAATAATGGCGGAGAACGGGGGATTCGAACCCCCGACACCCTTTTGAGGTGTACTCCCTTAGCAGGGGAGCGCCTTCGGCCACTCGGCCAGCTCTCCGCAACACGGGGCGTATATTAACCAGCTTTCTCCCCGTTTGCAAACAAAAAAAACGATAAAAATTAATGGCTTGGTTCTTCGTCCTTCTCTTTCTTTATCCGCAGGTAAATTTCTTCACGGTGCACCGCTACCTCTTTAGGGGCGTTGACACCGATACGCACTTGATTTCCTTTGACGCCAAGCACGGTCACAGTGATTTCGCCATCACCAATAATCAGGCTTTCTGCGCACCGACGAGTCAGAATCAGCATACCTTTCTCCTCACGCATTTCATTTCAGGGACAACAGTCTGCAAAAAAAAGGGTATCGACCTACAACCAGGACGGCCGTAGCCCTACACGCCTAAGTATTGACTAGCGCGAGCAAAAGAACAGTTTTCTGTCACGCCGATCAAAAAAACAAAGGGCGCGGTAAACCGCGCCCTTCGGGCAACGCATCACTCGCCCTGTCGGGCCGGCGCGTCCAGTTCGAAAGCCGTGTGCAGAGCGCGCACGGCCAGTTCCAGGTACTTCTCTTCGATCACCACGGAAACCTTGATTTCCGAGGTCGAGATCATCTGGATGTTGATGCTTTCCTTGGCCAGCGCTTCGAACATACGGCTGGCAACGCCCGCGTGGGAGCGCATGCCGACGCCAACGATCGAGACCTTGGCAATCTTGGTGTCGCCGACCACTTCCCGGGCGCCGATTTCACGGGCGGTGTTTTCCAGCACTTGCTGGGCTGCCAGGTAATCGTTGCGGTGCACAGTGAAGGTGAAGTCGGTGGTGTTATCGTGCGAAACGTTCTGCACGATCATGTCGACTTCAATGTTCGCGGCGCTGATCGGGCCGAGAATCTTGAAGGCCACGCCGGGAGTGTCTGGCACGCCACGGATAGTCAGCTTGGCTTCATCGCGGTTAAAAGCGATGCCGGAAATGATCGGCTGTTCCATGGATTCCTCTTCATCAATAGTAATGAGGGTACCCGGACCCTCCTTGAAGCTGTGCAGTACGCGCAGCGGAACGTTGTACTTGCCGGCGAACTCGACCGCGCGGATCTGCAGCACCTTGGAGCCCAGGCTGGCCATTTCCAGCATTTCTTCGAAGGTGATCTTGTCCAGGCGCTGGGCCACGGACACCACGCGCGGATCGGTGGTGTAGACGCCATCGACATCGGTGTAGATCTGGCATTCGTCAGCCTTCAGGGCTGCCGCCAGCGCCACGCCGGTGGTGTCGGAACCGCCACGACCGAGGGTCGTGATGTTGCCGTGCTCGTCAACGCCCTGGAAACCGGCGACAACAACCACGCGACCAGCCTTCAGGTCACCGCGAATTTTCTGATCGTCGATCTGCAATATGCGCGCTTTATTGTGCGCGCTATCGGTCAGAATCCGCACCTGGTTGCCGGTATAGGAGACTGCCGGCACGCCGCGCTTGATCAGCGCCATGGCCAGCAGTGCGATCGTCACCTGCTCACCGGTGGAAACGATCACGTCCAGCTCGCGAGGAACCGGCTGACCGTCGCCGCTGATTTGCTTGGCAAGGTCGATCAGACGGTTGGTTTCGCCGCTCATGGCCGACAGTACAACCACCAGGTCGTCACCGGCTTCGCGGAATTTTTTCACCTTGTCGGCGACCTGCTCGATTCTTTCGACGGAACCGACCGAGGTACCTCCAAATTTCTGTACGATCAAAGCCATTTCTAAGCCGCCTCAGCCCGTAAAGGGGCGCCCATTAATCAATCAAACTGCGCAGCTCCAAAGCCCGCCACTAGACGACAGGCTCGGCTTGGAACCTTAAATCCCCTGCTCGACGAACGGAACGGTCAGGGCCAGCGCGGCATCCAGCGCAGCGGCATCGACGCCACCGCCCTGCGCCATGTCCGGACGACCACCGCCCTTCCCGCCCACCGCCGCAGCGGCTTGCTTCATCAAATCACCGGCTTTGAGTTGGCCAGTCAGGTCCTTGGTTACGCCCGCAACCAGTACGACCTTTTCCTCATGGACACTGCCGAGCAGGATCACTGCGCGACCGAGTTTGTTTTTCAACTGATCGACCAGCGCCAACAGCGCCTTGCCGTCCTGACCGTCCAGGCGCGCCGCCAGCACTTTCGCGCCTTTGACATCCAGCGCCTGCGCCGACAGGTCGTCGCCAGCGGCACTGGCGGCCTTGGCCTGCAGCTGCTCGAGCTGTTTCTCCAGCAGGCGGTTGCGCTCCAGCACGGCCGACAGCTTGTCGATCAGGTTGTCGCGGCTGCCCTTGACCAGGGTCGCCGCTTCCTTGAGTTGCTCTTCCGCAGTGTTCAGGTACGCCAGTGCCGCGGCACCGGTGACTGCTTCGATACGACGTACGCCCGAGGCCACACCGCCTTCGCTGATGATTTTCAGCAGGCCGATATCGCCGGTACGGTTGGCGTGGATACCGCCACACAGTTCAACGGAGAAGTCGCCGCCCATGCTCAGTACACGCACGCTGTCGCCGTACTTCTCGCCGAACAGCGCCATGGCGCCCTTCTGCTTGGCGGTGTCGATATCGGTTTCTTCGGTTTCCACTTCGGTGTTCTTGCGAATCTCGGCGTTGACGATGTCTTCCAGGGCCTTGATCTGCTCAGGCTTGATCGCTTCGAAATGACTGAAGTCGAAGCGCAGGCGCTGACTGTCGACCAGCGAGCCCTTCTGCTGCACATGCTCACCCAGCACCTGGCGCAGAGCGGCGTGCAGCAAGTGGGTGGCCGAGTGGTTCAGCGAAGTGGCGTGACGCACTTCGGCATCGACCTGGGTTTGCACCGGAGCGCCAACGGTCAGGCTGCCGCTGGCCAATACGCCGTGATGCAGGAAGGCACCGCCGGTCTTGGTGGTATCGCGCACGTCGAAACGCGCGCTGCCCGCTTGCAGGTAACCGCAGTCGCCGATCTGGCCACCCGACTCGGCGTAGAAAGGTGTCTGGTCGAGAATGACCACGCCCTCTTCGCCTTCGCTCAGCACGTCGACCGATTGCCCTTCCTTATAAAGAGCAACCACCTTGGCCGCACCGCTGGTGGCACGATAACCGGTGAACTCGGTAGCCACATCGACCTTGACCAGGCTGTTGTAGTCCATGCCGAAGGAGCTGGCGGAACGGGCACGTACGCGCTGGGCTTCCATCTCGCGCTCGAAACCTTCCTCGTCGAGGGTCAGCTCGCGCTCGCGGGCGATGTCGCCGGTCAGGTCCATCGGGAAACCGTAGGTGTCGTACAGTTTGAACACCACATCGCCCGGCACCACAGTGCCTTTGAGCTCGGCCAGGTCCTGCTCGAGGATCTTCAGGCCCTGCTCCAGGGTCTTGGCAAACTGCTCTTCTTCAGCTTTCAGCACGCGCTCGATATGCGCCTGCTGGGATTTCAGTTCCGGGAAGGCTTCGCCCATCTCGGCGACCAGCGCGGCCACGATCTGATAGAAGAAGCTGCCCTTGGCGCCCAGCTTGTTGCCATGACGGCAAGCGCGGCGAATGATGCGACGCAGCACATAACCGCGACCTTCATTGGAAGGCAGCACACCGTCCGCGATCAGGAAGCCGCAGGAACGGATGTGGTCGGCCACGACTTTCAGCGACGCCTGGGCGTCGTTGGTGCAACCGATGGCCTTGGCCGCCGCGTTCAGCAGGCTCTGGAACAGGTCGATTTCATAGTTCGAGTGAACGTGCTGCAGGACCGCACTGATCCGCTCCAGGCCCATGCCGGTGTCCACCGACGGCGCTGGCAACGGATGCAACACGCCATCGGCGGTGCGGTTGAACTGCATGAACACGTTGTTCCAGATCTCGATGTAACGGTCGCCATCCTCTTCCGGCGAGCCCGGTGGGCCGCCCCAGATGTCGGCGCCGTGATCGTAGAAAATCTCGGTGCAAGGACCGCACGGGCCGGTATCGCCCATGGTCCAGAAGTTGTCGGAGGCGTAGGGCGCGCCCTTGTTGTCGCCGATACGGACCATGCGCTCGGCTGGAACCCCGACTTCCTTGGTCCAGATGTCATAGGCCTCGTCATCGCTGGCGTAGACAGTGACCCAGAGCTTTTCTTTCGGCAGGTTCAGCCACTTGTCGGACGTCAGGAAAGTCCAGGCGAAGGTGATGGCGTCACGCTTGAAGTAATCGCCGAAGCTGAAGTTGCCCAGCATTTCGAAGAAAGTGTGGTGACGGGCGGTGTAACCGACGTTTTCCAGGTCGTTGTGCTTGCCGCCGGCGCGCACACATTTCTGGCTGCTTACGGCGCGGGTATAGGCGCGCTTTTCCTGGCCCAGGAAGCAGTCCTTGAACTGGTTCATCCCCGCGTTGGTGAACAGCAGGGTTGGGTCGTTGCCCGGAATCAAAGAGCTGGAGGCTACACGGGTGTGGCCTTGCTCTTCGAAGAAGCGAAGGAAGGCTTCACGGATTTCTGCGCTTTTCATTAGGTTCTTCCACGGAGACTGCGGCCAAAGGCCTGTGCGAAACGTCATCAGACGAAACGACGGCAAAGGGCCGCATTATATCGGCCCTGAGCTTGGGGTACAGCGTGTTTATACGATAGAGACGGTCAATTGGACGGCTAACACTGTCAGTTGCGGGAAAAATCGATAAAAGTCCCGATGACTTGCTCGATTTGTGCACGACTGACGTCCATATGGGTGACCATCCGCAGCCGCGACGCGGCGCTCAGCCTGATCCCGCGCTCACCGGCGAAGGCCTTGAGGGCCTCTGCCCTGTCACCCATCGCAACATAGACCATGTTGGTCTGCACCGGCTCGACCTCATAGCCCGCCTCGCGCAGCCCCTCGGCCAACAACTGGGCATTGGCGTGGTCATCGGCCAGGCGCGTTACATGATGATCGAGCGCATACAGGCCCGCCGCGGCCAGAATCCCGACCTGGCGCATGCCGCCACCGACCATCTTGCGCAGGCGTCGAGCCTTGCCGATCAGCTCCGCCGAACCGCACAGCACCGAGCCCACCGGCGCGCCCAGGCCCTTGGACAGGCACACCGAGACCGAATCGAAGTGCTGGGTAATCTGCCGCGCATCGACACCCAGCTTGACCGCCGCGTTGTACAAGCGCGCGCCGTCCAGGTGCAGGGCCAGGCCATGCTCGCGGGTGAAGGCCCGGGCCTGCGCCAGATAGCTCAACGGCAGCACCTTGCCCTGCATGGTGTTTTCCAGCGCCAGCAGGCGGGTACGGGCAAAGTGGAAATCATCCGGCTTGATCGCCGCGGCGACCTGGGTCAGGTCCAGCGAGCCATCGGCCTGGACTTCCAGCGGCTGGGGCTGGATCGAACCCAGCACCGCCGCCCCGCCGCCCTCGTACTTATAGGTATGCGCCTGCTGGCCGACGATGTATTCGTCGCCACGCCCACAATGGGCCATCAAGCCCAGCAGGTTGCTCATGGTCCCCGTTGGCACGAACAGCGCCTCGGCGAATCCGAGGCGCTGCGCCAGTTCGGCTTCCAGGCGGTTGACCGTTGGATCTTCGCCGTAGACGTCATCGCCCGTGGCCGCTGTGGCCATTGCCTCCAGCATGCCTGCCGTGGGTTGGGTAACGGTGTCACTGCGAAGATCGATAACGCTCATGAATCAGGCCTCGGCAAAGGGACGCGAACGTCACTGCGGATAGGGAAATTCTTTCGAACTGAATTACTACGGGCACAAACGCGATTTATCAAGGCCCGCTCGGGAAAAGCCCGTCGATGGACAGGAAAAACCGATGCTTATCATCCAAAAGCCGCAATGCATCGCCGAAAAATATGTGTTACAAACTCACCGCCGCCGCAAAGCCCGGTGGCAACGTTCTCAGGGCGGGGTGTAATTCCCCACCGGCGGTAATTGCGCGCAATGCGCATAGCCCGCGAGCGCTTGGCGACAGACACCGCTTCGGCGGCGAATGACGGCAAGGTCAGCAGACCCGGTGTGATCCCGGGGCCGACGGTCATAGTCCGGATGAAGAGAGAACGGGATTGGCGCCAAAGGGCCGTCCACAGACCTGCGCGCGACTGCTTGTGCGCCTGGCCCGTACGTACCCTTAAATCCCTTTCGATTCATAACGCCCTGTTTTTCACACAAACAGGAGTCAGAACAGATGCAACCCACCGCAATCGATAGCAAAAGCAAACAACATCACGGCGAACGCGTGGCGTTTATCCAGGCCTGCTGGCACAAGGAAATCGTCGACCAGAGCCGCAAAGGTTTCGTCAGCGAGATGCTCGCCCAGGGTTATCAGGAAACCGATATCGACTTCTTCGAAGTCGGCGGCGCCTTTGAAATTCCACTGCACGCCAAGCTGCTGGCCAAGTCCGGCCGTTATGCCGGCATCGTCGCCGCGGGCCTGGTGGTGGACGGCGGTATCTACCGCCACGAGTTCGTCGCCCAGTCAGTGATCAGCGGCCTGATGCAGGTCCAGCTGGAAACCGAAGTGCCAGTGTTCTCGGTGGTCTTGACCCCGCACCACTTCCACGCCGGCGAAGAACATCAGAAGTTCTTCTTCGAGCATTTCGTGCACAAGGGCCAGGAAGCGGCGAAGACCTGCGCCGATACCCTGCACAAGACTCGCGCCCTGCGCCGTCATGAGCAGCGGGTAGCGGTGTAAGCGTCAGACGCTGAAAGCAAAATCGCGAGCCAGCTCGCTCCTACAGGGATCGAGCTGGCTCGCGATGTTTTTGTAGCCGCTGCCTCGGGCCGTGATATCAGGCCAGGCCGTCAGCCGTGGTCGGCACGATCAGGATCCCGGCACGCAGGCCGTTTTTCACCTTGGGGTTGGGGAAAATGATCCGCGCGCCCTTCTCCTCGACTATCCAGCGGGTCTGGGCAATGTCGTCGGCCAGCAGGTAACCCACTTCCAGTTCGGAGAAATTCTCGATATCCGCCGGCAGGTGCAGGTGGAAGGTATCGCTGTGCTTGATGATTTCCCGAGCGACGCTGAACAGCTGCAAGCCATCCAGCTTCTCCTCCGCCATGGGCGGTTCGCGGCCTTCGATGATCTGCTTCAGACGGGTTTCCAGACGCTCGACATTCACCCCCTGGTTCTGCCCGAACGGCCGGGCCTTGCCCAGTTCCAGGGTGAAAGACTCGGCGTCCAGCTTGTCGTAGGTATAGGAGCTGAACACGATGGACGGCTTGTTCTGCAGCAGCACCGCCTCCATGCCCGCGGCCCGCAGGCGCACCAGCTCCCGGCGCGAGTGCTGGCGACCTTCCTTCCACGGATACAGGGCGAACTGTTCGATCTTCGAACCGCGGATCGCCGTGTGCAGGTCGTAGTGCAGGCGGGTACGGTCCGGCAGGCTGAAGAAACTCGCCGCCAGGCGCTCCAGCTCGCAGGCGCGCAAGGCTTCGCTGCCACTGCTTTGTTCGTGACGGCCGTTGAACAGCCGGTTGATGTCCTGCTCGATGAAACGATCGCCGCGGCGCATGGCCTCGGGGTTGCCGAACAGAAACAGAATGCGTGCGCACGGCTTGAGGTCGCCGCGGGCGATGTCGTGCAACAGACGGTCGAGCAACTCGATCGGTGCCGTCTCGTTGCCGTGGATGCCGGCCGACAGCAGCAGGTCCATGCCATTGTCACGTGCCTGAGGTGGCCGGACTTCCAGCGCACCTTCGCTCAGCCAGCGCATCCGCACGCCGTCGACAGTCAGTTGAGTCTTCTCCGCCGGTTCACGACCGGCGAGGGTCAGTTCAAGCAGTTTGCCGAGGGCGAGCATAGAACGTTATTCCTTAATGGTCGTGCTGACAGTCAGGGCCGTGCACGTGATCGTCGTCACCAGCGTCGGCCGGTTCCATTTCCAGTTGCAGACTTACCAGATTAGTCGCCAATGGACGCAACAGCAGGTTGGCATACTCTTCGTCGCCTTCCTCGACGTCCACGCCGATCAGCAGCTGGCCGCGGCCGTCCTGCTGGATCCACAGTTCCTTGCCTTGCCACATCACGGCAACGCGGGTGCAGGAAGTTTCCAGTTGAGTGCCATCGGTGTCTTCAAGGATCAGCTGCAGGGTATCGCTCATTTATTACGCTCTCATCTGGAGGTAAAGCGGCGCGCCTGGATCAGCGGACTCAGGCGCGGGCTTTTAATTGATCTGGAATGGATAAACCGCGCCCAGTTTAAGGATTTGCGTCAGTTCATCCAGTGCCGTCCGGCACTCAAGCAGCAATTGCGGGTCCGCCAGATCGTTTTCGCTCAGGCGGTCGCGGTAGTGCTTGTCGACCCACTGGGTCAGCGTGCCGTACAACGGCGCGGTCATGATAACCCCTGGGTTGACCGCCGCCAGTTCGGTTTGGTTGAGCGCGACCCGTAGCCGCAGGCACGCCGGGCCACCGCCGTTCTGCATGCTCTGCTTGAGGTCGAAGACTTTCACCTCGCGGATCAGGCCGCCGGAGCTGGTCAGGCCTTGCAGGTACTGCCAGACGCGCTCGTTGCCGCGGCACTCTTCCGGCACGATCAGCAGCATCGAGCCATCGGCACGGGACAGCAGCTGGCTGTTGAACAGGTAGGAGCGCACCGCGTCTTCCACCGTGACCTGCGAGCGCGGCACGCAGATCGACTGGAAGTTGCCGCCACGCTTGCCCAGCTTGGCCTGCAGCTCGGCGAGCATCTTGTCGGTCTCGAGGAACGCGTCCTCGTGGTAGAACAGCACTTCGCCGTTACCCACCGCGATCACATCGTTATGGAACACGCCCTGGTCGATCACCGACGGGTTCTGCTGGGCATACACCACACCGTCGTCGCTCAGGCCGTGCAGCCGGGCGACGGCCTGCGAGGCTTCCAGGGTCTGGCGCGCCGGGTACTTCTGCGGTGCCGTGTAGCGGGTATCGAAGGCACTGCGACCGAAGACGAAGAACTCGACACCGGCCTGGCCATAGTCGCGGCAGAAACGGGTGTGGTTGGCCGCGCCTTCATCGCCGAACTGCGCCACCGCCGGCAGCGCCGCGTGATGGGCGAAGTGCTTCTGGTCGGCGAACATCGCCCCCAGTACGCGACTGGTGGTCGGGTGCTCGATGCTGCGGTGATATTTGCAGTTCAGGTTGGCGGCGGTGAAATGCACGCGACCATCAGCGGTGTCGGCACTCGGGCTGACCGTGGCGGCGTTGGCCACCCACATGCTCGACGCCGAGCAGCTGGCGACCAGCAGCGGCATCGCATCCTTGGCGGCGCGCTCGATGACCTGCGCATCGCTGCCGGAAAACCCCAGGCGACGCAGGGCGGCCACATCCGGGCGTTCCTGTGGCGCCAGCACGCCTTGCTGGAAACCCATTTCCATCAGCGCTTTCATTTTCGCCAGGCCCTGCAGCGCGGCTTCCTTGGGGTTGGAAGACTGCTGGCTGTTGCTCTGGGACGCGACGTTGCCGTAGGACAGGCCGCCGTAGTTATGGGTAGGCCCCACTAGACCGTCGAAATTGACTTCATAGGATTTCATCAGCGAGGCTCCACGAATCTGTTTTTTATATGTGACATCTGCAAGGCCGCAAGCGACCGCTTCACGGTCGATCGCAGCCTGCGCCAGCGGCGACAGAGATCACTCTCCTGTCACCGCGGCGCACTGCGATAAGGCCCGCAGGGCCTTCCAGCGCATTCAAACCACCTGTTACGACAGGCGTACACCCGGCGTCAGCGCGCTCGGCAAGGTCAGGCTCGCGGTTTCCAGCGACGCCACCGGGTACGCGCAGTAATCCGCCGCGTAATAGGCACTGGCGCGATGGTTGCCGGAGGCGCCCACACCGCCGAACGGCGCGCTGCTCGCGGCACCGGTCAGCTGCTTGTTCCAGTTGACGATGCCGGCCCGGCTTTCCAGCCAGAACTGCTGGTAACGCGCCTCGGAATCCGACAGCAGGCCCGCTGCCAGACCGTATTGGGTGTTGTTGGCCTCGGCGATCGCTGCTGCGAAATCGGCGTAGCGAATCACTTGCAGCAAAGGCCCGAACAGTTCTTCGTCCGGGCGCTCGGCCACGGCGGTCACGTCGAGAATGCCCGGGGTCAGCAGTGCGGCCTGATCCTGCGGCTGGGTCATTGCCAGCAGCGCCACGGCGCCATTGGCCAACAGGTTTTCCTGGGCCTGCATCAGCGCGCGGGCAGCACCAAGGGAAATCACCGAGCCCATGAACGGCGCCGGCTGCTGGTCGAACGCACCGACCTCGATGGTCGAGCTGACCGCTACCAGGCGCTCCAGCAACTGGTCGCCCCAGGCGCCTTGCGGCACCAGCAGACGGCGCGCGCAGGTGCAACGCTGGCCGGCGGAAATGAAGGCCGACTGAATGATGGTGTAGACCGCCGCGTCCAGGTCCGCGACCTGATCCACCACCAGCGGGTTGTTACCGCCCATCTCCAGAGCGAGGATCTTGTCCGGACGGCCGGCGAACTGCTGGTGCAGGTGATTGCCAGTCCGGCTGGAGCCGGTGAAGAACAGACCGTCGATACCCGGGTTGGCAGCCAGGGCGATGCCGGTTTCCCGCGCGCCTTGCAGCAGGTTCAACACACCCGCCGGCAGGCCGGCTTCGATCCAGCACTTGACGGTCAGCTCGGCGACTTTCGGGGTCAGCTCGCTGGGCTTGAACAGCACGCTGTTACCCGCCAGCAGGGCAGGAACGATATGACCGTTAGGCAGATGGCCAGGGAAGTTGTACGGGCCAAACACCGCTACCACACCGTGAGGCTTGTGCCGCAGTACCGCGGTGGCGTCGCCCAGCGGGCCACTCTTCTCGCCGGTACGTTCACGGTAGCTCTGCACCGAGATCGCGACCTTGTTGACCATGCTGGTCACTTCGGTGGCGGCTTCCCACAGCGGCTTGCCGGTTTCTTCACCGATGCAGCGGGCCAGTTCGTCGGCATGGCTTTTCAGGCTGGCGGCAAAGGCTTCCAGCACCGCGATACGCTCGTCCAGCGAACGCTTGGCCCAGGCCGGGAATGCCTGGCGCGCGGCCTGCACCGCACTTTCAACCTGGGCGACGGTGGCACCGTTGCCCGACCACAGCACCTGCTGGGTCACTGGATTCAACGACTCAAAGGCTTCGCCCTGGCCTGGCAGCCATTGGCCTGCGATGTACAACGTGTTCATTATTTCGACTCCCGGGAAGCAGACAGCGCAACGGCACGGACCTGATCGCCCGCATTGAGTTGCAGGCGTTTGGCGGTCAGCGCATCAACCACCAGGGTGCCCGACGCGAAGCGCGCGGGTGCGGCGGTGATCCGGCAGTCCTCGCGCTTGCGGTTGTGAATCAGGAAAGGCGTGGCGTCGTCGCCTGGCGTGCCGATGGCCAGCACCAGCGCCTGGCTGTCGCGCACCGCGCGGATCTTGGCGGTTTCACACTCCACCGCCGGGCCGGCGTCGAAGATGTCGACGTAACCCTGGTAGCTGAAACCCTCGCTCTTGAGCATGGCCAGCGCCGGCTCGGTATCGGTGTGCACCTTGCCGATCACGTTGCGCGCGCCCTCGGAGAGGAAGCAGGTGTACAGCGGGAACTTCGGCATCAGCTCGGCGATGAACGCCTTGTTGCCCACGCCGGTCAGGTAGTCGGCCTGGCTGAATTCCATCTTGAAGAAGTGCCGGCCCAGGCTTTCCCAGAATGGCGAGCGCCCGGCTTCATCGGACATGCCGCGCATCTCGGCGATGATCTTGTTGCCGAACAGCTGCGGGAATTCGGCGATGAACAGCATGCGTGCCTTGGCCAGCATGCGACCGTTGAGGCCGGTGCGGTAATCGGCGTGCAGGAACAGCGAGCACAGCTCGGAATTGCCGGTCAGGTCGTTGGCCAGGAACAGCGTCGGAATCTCGCGGTAGATGTTCAGCTCCTGGGAGGCGCTGACGGTCAGGCCGACCCGGAAGTTGTACCAGGGCTCGCGCAGGCCTACCGCGCCGGCAATCGCGGAAATCCCCACCACGCGACCGTTGTCGTCCTCGAGCACGAACAGATAATCCGCGTCGCCCCGCTCGGCTTCGCCACGGAAGGTCTTTTCCGCCCAGCCCACGCGGTGTTTCAGGCGCTCTTCGTTGGCCGGCAAGGTGGTAAGGCCGGTGCCGGTGCTGCGGGCCAGGTCGATCAGAGCGGGTAAGTCGCTGCTGCGTACGGGACGAACGATCATGCTATCTCCTCAGACGGGCGCCGCTGCCGGCCCCCGCGAAACTCGCTTAAGGCGTTAAACCGCCACCAGGCGCACGCTGGCACCTTCGCCGACGCCCAGGGCTTCGGCCGCTTGCAGATCCAGGGTCACCGGTTTGCCCGGTGCGTAATCCAGCTCCAGCATCACCGCGCGGTAATCCTGCAACTGCGCGTTGGCGACCAGGTACTGGCGTCCGCCGCCCTTGGCGAGCTCACCGATCTTCACCGGCACCACACGGCTCTGGGCGATCGAACGGATCCCCGAGACCCGGGCGTGCAGGGTCGGGCCACCGTCGAAGATGTCGATGTAATGGTCGGTCTCGAAGCCTTCGCGCATCAGGATGTCGAAGGTGATCTGCGCCCGCGGGTGCACCTGGCCCATGGCTTCCTGCGCGGCATCCGGCAGCAGCGGCACATAGATCGGGTAGTGCGGCATCAGCTCGGCGAGGAAGGTGCGGCTTTTCAGCCCACACAGACGCTCGGCGGCGGCGTAGTTGAGGTCGAAGAAGTTGCGGCCGATGGCGTCCCAGAACGGCGAATCGCCGTTCTCGTCGCTGTAGCCGACGATCTCGGTCACCACCGAATCGGCGAAACGCTCCGGGTGGCTGGCGACGAACAGCAGGCGACCGCGGGAATTGAGTTCCGACCACGGCGAACCCACCAGCTCCGGGACCACATAGAAGCTGGTCAGCAGGCTATTGCCGGTCAGGTCGTGGCACTGGGAAAGCACGTGGATCTTGTTGTGGATCTTCAGCTCGCGGGAGGCGTGCACGAAGGTTTCGTTACGAAAGCTGTAGAACGGCTCGGAGTAACCGGCCGAGGCGACGATGGCCGAGCAACCGACCAGCTTGCCGGTTTCGGTGTCCTCGAGGACGAAGAAGTAGCTCTCCTCGCCATTGAAGCTCACCTCGGCGGCGAACGAAGCCTCGCTTGCCGCGATCTTGTCGCTCAGGCGTTCCACGTCATCCGGCAAGGAAGTGACACCAATCGGGCTGTCCGCAGCCAGACGCTGTACCTCGCCCAGATCAGCCATTTGCGCGGGGCGCATCACCAGCATGGTGTCACTCCTTACTCGAAACAGGCCGGCCAGGAGGCCGACTCAGGGAAAAAAATGCCGGGACAGCCCGGCACCGAAAATGGGGCTCGACGCTTGCCCTGAAGACAAGCGCCGAGGAGTACCGCGGCCCGAATCAGGCCTGGGTCAGCTTGGCTACCGCACGCTCGAAGCGCTGCAGGCCCTCTTCGATGTCCGCTTCCTCGACCACCAGGCTCGGGGCGAAACGCACCACGTCCGGACCGGCCTGGAGGATCATCAGGTTTTCTTTTTCAGCGGCGTTGAACACGTCCTTGGCCTTGCCTTTCCAGGCATCGCTGAGCACGCAACCGAGCAGCAGGCCCAGGCCACGCACTTCGGTGAACAGGCCGTACTTCTCGCCGATCTGCTGCAGGCGGGTCTTGAAGCGATCGTGCTTGGCCTTCACACCGTTCAGCACTTCGGGTGTGTTGATCACGTCGATCACCGCGCCGGCCACCGCGCATGCCAGCGGGTTGCCGCCGTAGGTGGTGCCGTGGGTACCGACCACCAGGTGCTTGGCCAGCGCTTCGGTGGTCAGCATCGCGGCGATCGGGAAACCGCCGCCCAGGCTCTTGGCGCTGGTCAGGATGTCCGGGGTCACGCCGTAGTGCATATAGGCGAACAGCTCGCCGCTGCGGCCCATGCCGGTCTGCACTTCGTCGAACACCAGCAGCGCGTTGTGCGCGTCGCACAGTTCGCGGGCGCCTTGCAGGTAAGCCTTCTCGGCTGGCAACACACCGCCTTCGCCCTGGATCGGCTCCAATACCACCGCGCAGGTCTTGTCCGAAATCGCCGCTTTCAATGCCGCCAGATCGTTGTAAGGAACGTGGGTGATACCGGTGATTTTAGGACCGAAGCCGTCGGAGTACTTCGACTGGCCGCCCACGTTCACGGTGAACAGGGTGCGACCGTGGAAGCTGTTGAGAGCCG
Source organism: Pseudomonas sp. GW460-12-10-14-TSB1 (assembly GCF_017349775.1). Classification (NCBI taxonomy): domain Bacteria; kingdom Pseudomonadati; phylum Pseudomonadota; class Gammaproteobacteria; order Pseudomonadales; family Pseudomonadaceae; genus Pseudomonas; species Pseudomonas sp. GW460-12-10-14-TSB1. The sequence continues at coordinate 31,450 of NZ_JACNAC010000004.1, read as the reverse complement.
CGATGATTTCGTATTTTTCCGCGCCGAAACGATCGAAGGCGACACGACGGGCCAGCTTGAAGGCGGCCTCGTTGGCTTCGGCGCCGGAGTTACAGAAAAACGCGCGCTCGGCAAAGGTGGCGTCGACCAGCTTGTGGGCCAGGCGCAGAGCCGGCTCGTTGGTGAAGACGTTGGATACGTGCCACAGCTTGTTGGCCTGTTCGGTCAGCGCGGCGACCAGCGCCGGATGGGCGTGACCCAGTACGTTGACCGCGATCCCGCCGGCAAAGTCGATCAGCTCTCGGCCCGACTGATCCCAGACTCGGGAGCCCGCGCCACGCACAGGAATGAAAGCCGCAGGTGCATAGTTGGGAACCATGACCTGATCGAAATCGGCGCGTTGCACCGGAGCTTGCTCAACGGACATCGGAGTCTCCTGAAGAGGAACGCCTGCCTGAAACTGGCGAGCGATGGGGGGATTGTAAGGACAGTTTTCTGCCCGACCTTGTCGCCAAGCGACAACTTCTTATAGCGCCAACCCCGGTTTTACGCGGGTTTACGGCAATGCGACAAATAGCGTCGCAAAGGCGCAGTTTAAACTGCTGGAGGCTTTAACGGCAGGATTGTCCAACGATTTGCGCCCGGCGTGACGACGCTATCGCGAGCAAGCTTCGCTCCTACACGGAACGCATTCTTCCGTAGGAGCGAAGCTTGCTCGCGATAGCAATTTGACAGGCAAACGAAAGAGGCGAATCAACCGCGCTCGGAAGGCACCGAAGACAGTTCGAAGGGGCTGCTGCTGCGACGCTGGTTGCGGTCTTCCCGCGGCGTGGCGCCGAAGAAGTTGCGGTAGGCGCTGGAGAAATGCGGCCCCGAGGAGAAACCGCAGGACAGGCCGATCTGGATGATCGACTTGCTGGTCTGCATCAGCATCTGCCGCGCCTTGTTCAGGCGCAGCTCCAGGTAGTACTGGCTCGGCACGCGATTGAGGTATTGCTTGAAGATCCGCTCCAGTTGCCGACGCGAGACGCACACATGCTGGGCGATTTCGTCGGTGGTCAGCGGCTCCTCGATATTGGCTTCCATCAGCAGCACTGCCTGGGTCAGCTTCGGGTGACTGGAACCCAGGCGATTTTGCAAGGGAATGCGCTGGCGCTCGCCGCCTTCGCGGATACGCTCCACCACCAGTTCTTCCGAGACCGCGCCGGCCAGTTCCGCGCCGTGGTCACGAGCCAGCACCGCCAGCAACAGATCCAGCACCGACATCCCACCGCACGCCGTCAGGCGATCGCGATCCCAATCGAACAGATGGCTGGTGGCGATGACCTTGGGGAAACGCTCGGCAAAATCGTCCTGCCAGCGCCAGTGCACCGCGGCCCGATAGCCGTCGAGAAAACCCAGCTGCGCCAGGGGATACACACCGGCGGACAAGCCGCCGATCACACAGCCGGCGCGCACCACTTGCTTGAGCGCGCTGCTCAGGGCCGGCGCCAGGGTGGCAGGCGGCTCATCGGCCAGCAGGAACAGTTTCTGGCAGCCTTCGAGTTTGCCCGACCAAGGCTCGCCCGGCAGTTGCCAGGCGCCGTCGACCGGAGCCTCGGCCTGCAGGAAGGCCAGTTCGTAGACCACTTCCGGATGCACGCGCTGAGCGACACGCAAGGCCTCCTCGGCCAGCGCCAGCGTCAAGGCTTTAGTGCTGGGCCAAATCAGGAAACCAATTCGATGGGCAGTCATGGCGGGCAATCCGAAACGAAAACAGTGTTAGAGGCCAAAGGCGGCTGCAACCAAATTAGACCATCTGGCGCGCGGTGCGCAGCATGACCTAATTTGGTGCATTACGGGAGTGATTTACTTCAGGCTGCCCGAGAGGAATTGTTGCAAACGTTCCGATTGCGGATTGACCAGCACTTCGCGCGGGTTGCCGCTCTCCTCCACCAGGCCCTTGTGTAGGAATATCAGCTGGTTCGAGACTTCGCGGGCAAAGCCCATTTCGTGGGTCACCACCACCATGGTCCGGCCTTCCTGGGCCAGGGCCTGCATCACTTTCAGCACGTCGCCCACCAGCTCGGGGTCGAGCGCCGAAGTCGGCTCGTCGAACAGCATGACTTCAGGCTCCATCGCCAGCGCACGGGCGATCGCCACACGCTGCTGCTCACCACCGGACATATGGCCGGGGTAGGCATCCTTGCGATGCGCCACGCCGACCTTGGCCAGGTAGTGCTCGGCCTTTTCACGGGCTTCGGCCTTGGGCACACCGAGTACATGCACCGGCGCTTCCATGATGTTTTCGATGGCGGTCATGTGCGACCACAGGTTGAAGTGCTGGAACACCATCGACAGGCGCGAACGCATGCGTTGCAGCTGTTTTGGATCTGCCGCCTTCAGCGCGCCGTCCTTGTTCGCCACCAGCTTCAACTCTTCGTTGTTCAGCAGGATCTTGCCGGCGTGCGGCTGCTCCAGCAGGTTGATGCAGCGCAGGAAGGTGGATTTGCCGGAGCCACTGGAGCCGATGATGCTGATCACATCGCCAGCCGCCGCTTTCAGGGACACGCCCTTGAGCACTTCGTGACTGCCATAGCGTTTATGCAGGTCTTGGACTTCAAGTTTGTACATGCTGTCGGTTCTCACAAAAGCAGTCAGTCGTTGAGCAAGCGCCCGTGCCGCAGCGCTTCGCGCCCCGCCACCTTGGCCAGCCAGAAACCGGGTTGGGCGTAACGCAGCCGCTCAACGGCGAACAACACGCCGCTGGTGCCAGCACACAGGGTGCTGACCCGATCGGATAAGGGATCAATCACTTCAAAAATCGGCTCGCCCTTCTCCACCCAGCTACCGGCCGGACGCAGAAAACTCACCACGCCGGGATGCGGCGCAAACAACAATTCGGTTCCTTCGAAAGGCATGGCTTCACACGCCTCATGCTGCGCCGCCGGCCACTCGCCCGCAATCAGTCCTTGCTCGGCGAGGAACGCCAGTATGCCTTCAGCGTGCACCTCCGCTTGCGGACGACCGGTGTCGGCCTGACCGCCCAGCTCAAGGGTGGTCGCCAGGCAGGCCAGCGGGATCTGCGCCTGCGGGAACTGGCGCGACAGACGCAACCAGGGCAGCGAACAGGCTTCGTCGAACGAGCTGCCGCCGGAGTCTTCCGCCAGCAGGCCGACACGCACATTCAGGTGGGCCGCCAGGGAACGCCACTGCGGCCAATGCTGCGGCAAGGCGTACATATGCAGCGCCGCTTCCGCATCGCAGTGCAGGTCCAGCACCACGTCCGCGGTGCAGGCGTGGCTCAGGAGGATGCGCTGCATGCCTTGCAGCTGGCTCGATGGCGCCGGCAGTTCAGCCAGCACATCGCTCATGGCCTGGCGAATCATCTGGATATTGGCGTGCGGATCATCTCCCAGGCACCCTTCCAGACGGGCCGCGACCGGCGCGCTCAGCTCGACGAAATCACGGTTGAAGTTCTTGCCGCTGCCAGCCTCGAACCGCCCCTGGTGATTGCCTTGCAACAGCTGGCCCAGGCCCATCGGGTTGGCCACCGGCACCAGTTCGATCACGCCATTCAGCGCGCCCTGGGCTTCCAGTTCGGCCAGGCGCTTTTTCAGCTCCCAGGCGGTGCGCATCCCAGGCAGTTCGTCCGCATGCAGGCTGGACTGGATATAGGCCTTGCGCTCGCCGCGACCGAAACGGAACACCGAGATCTGCCGTTCGCTGCCCAGGTGGCTCCACGGCAATGCGTGGTCAATGCGTTCCATATCAGTGCTTCCGCGGCGCCAGGTAGCGCAGCCAGCGGCCTTCGGCCAGCTTGAACAGGCGCACCAGGATAAAGGTCAGGCACAGGTAGAACACGCCAGCGGTGATGTAGGCCTCGAATGGCAGGTAGTACTGCGCGTTGACCGTACGGGCCGCACCGGTGATGTCGATCAGGGTCACGATGGAGGCCAGACTGGTGGTCTGCAGCATCATGATCACTTCGTTGCTGTACTGCGGCAGCGCCCGGCGCAGGGCCGACGGCAGCAGGATGCGGGCATACATTTTGTAGCGCGACATGCCCATGGCCTTGGCCGCCTCGATCTCGCCGTTCGGCGTGGCCTTGAGGCTGCCAGCGATGATTTCCGCGGTGTAGGCGCTGGTGTTGATGGCGAACGCCAGGCAGGCACAGAAGGTCGCGCTGGACAGCCATGGCCAGAGGAAGCTCTGACGCACCACATCGAACTGCGCCAGGCCGTAGTAGATCAGGAACAGCTGCACCAGCATCGGCGTGCCGCGGATCACGTAGGTATAGAGCCAGGCGCTCAGGTTGACGATCGGCTGCTTGGACACCCGCATCAGGCCCAGGGGCAGCGCCACCAGCAGACCGAAGAACAGCGACAGGGCCAAGAGTTTCAGGGTGGTCAACAAGCCGCTGAAATACAGCGGCAAGGCCTCATAGATGACGTTGTAGTCGAAGATCATAGATCAGCCGCCCTTACGCCTACCGAGTAGCGCTTCTCAAGGTGACGCAATGCCAGCAACGAGACACTGGTGATCACCAGGTACATCGCCGCCACCGCGAGGAAGAAGGTGAAAGGCTCGCGGGTGGCGTCAGCCGCCTGCTTGGCCTTGAACATCATGTCTTGCAGGCCCACCACCGAAATCAGCGCGGTGGCCTTGGTCAGTACCAGCCAGTTGTTGGTGAAGCCTGGAATCGCCAGACGGATCATCTGCGGCACCAGCACCCGGAAGAACACCTGGAAGCTGTTCATGCCGTAGGCCATGCCCGCTTCCGCCTGCCCCTTGGGAATCGCCATGAAGGCACCGCGGAAGGTTTCCGACAGATAGGCACCGAAGATGAAGCCCAGGGTGCCGATACCGGCGGCCAGCGGGTTCAGATCGATGTAGTCGTCGTAACCCAGCATGGGCGCGACACGGTTGAGCAGGTCCTGGCCGCCGTAGAAGATCAGCAGGATCAGCACCAGGTCGGGAATCCCGCGGATCACCGTGGAATACAGGTCGCCCAGCCACGCCAGCCAGCGCACCGGCGAGAGGCGCAGTGCGACCCCGATCAGACCCAGAACGATGGCCAGGGCCATGGACGACAAGGCAAGCTGAAGCGTCAGCCAAGCGCCATCGAGGATGACAGCCCCGTAGCCTTTCAACATGATTCAGGTCCTCGAAAATTGGGATGAAAAAATGGCGCAAACTTCAGAGACTCTGCTGCTTGCGCCATCTCGGACTTGCTGACTCGACGTTTTACTTGCCGTAAATGTCGAAGTCGAAGTACTTGTCCTGGATTTGCTTGTACTTGCCGTTCTCGCGAATGGCAGCGATAGCACCGGTGATCTTGTCTTTCAGCGCATCGCCCTTGCGTACGGCGATACCCACGCCGTCGCCGAAGTATTTGGTGTCGGTGAACGCCGGGCCGACGAAGGCGAAACCTTTGCCGGCGTCGGTTTTCAGGAAGCCGTCATTCAACAGGGTAGCGTCTGCCACGGTGCCGTCGAGGCGACCGGCAGCCACGTCCAGGTAGATCTCGTTCTGCGAGCCGTATGGCTTGATCTCGGCACCCAGCGGAGCCAGTACTTCACGGGCGAAACGCTCGTGGATCGAACCGCGCTGCACGCCGATGTTCTTGCCCTTGAGCTCGGCCAGGCCGTCGCTGACCTGGGTACCGGCCTTCATGACCAGGCGCGCAGGGGTGTTGTAGTACTTGCCGGTGAAGTCCACGGACTTCTTGCGGTCGTCGGTGATCGACATGGACGACAGGATCGCATCGATCTTGCGCACCTTGAGCGCAGGGATCAGGCCGTCGAACTCCTGCTCGACCCACACGCACTTGACCTTCATCTCTTCGCACAGGGCGTTGCCGATGTCGTAGTCGAAACCAACGATGCTGCCGTCCGGAGCCTTGGAGGCGAATGGAGGGTAAGCCGCTTCGATACCAATTTTCAGAGGCTTTTCATCGGCGAACGTCGGCAGGGAAAGCACGGAGGACAGTGCCAGGGCGCCAAGAAGCACGAGTTTCTTCATCTTAGGACTCCATCGGTAAAGGGCGAAAACGGCAGAGTGAGCGACAGCCCAATATGCGAATGGGTGGAACCTGATAGCGGTGCTGCGTCCTTGAGGACCTGGCCATGAACCCCATGCGGGTTCCTCGGCAGGCAACGACGAGCGAGTGATCGGCATTCTAACGACAGGCCCGAAGCCGATATTTCCTCAATGCGACAACAAATTACAGAAGCACTGAGAAACCAGGTCGAGCACATTGACAGCTCTTCAAGTTTATGCAAGAGCAAAAGACGGTAAACCAATCTACGTTGCAAATTGCGGGCCTATTATTCGCAAAGCCTTCTATTCCGGCAAGCGCAGCGTTATGACTTATTTTTTACAGGCCCCGAAAAGGCCCTGAAACAGGGCCGGGCGTTTCTCATTGCCCCGAATCCGGGCAGCAGGTTACACATTCCTTGCGGCCGGTAACATTCAGATACGCCTGATGGACATCCCGATATTTATTCGATCAAAAAGCGGCTACAGGGGAACTGAATAACACCCATAAAAAAGCCCCGCCCGGCACAAGGCCGGGCGGGGCTTTCGCTGACACAGGTCCGCCTTAGGCGACGTTCATGGTCTTGTGGGTATCGACCAGGTGCTGCACCACGCCCGGGTCGGCCAGGGTGGAGATATCCCCCAGGCTGTCGTATTCCGCCGTCGCGATCTTGCGCAGGATACGGCGCATGATCTTCCCGGAACGGGTCTTCGGCAGCCCTGGCGCCCACTGGATGACATCCGGCGAGGCGATCGGACCGATCTCCTTTCGCACCCAGTTCTTCAGTTCCAGGCGCAGCGCCTCGCTCGGCTCTTCGCCACCGTTGAGGGTGACATAGACATAGATGCCCTGCCCCTTGATGTCATGGGGCACACCGACCACCGCCGCTTCGGCGACTTTCGGGTGAGCGACCATTGCGCTTTCGATCTCGGCGGTGCCCATGCGGTGGCCGGAAACGTTGAGCACGTCGTCCACCCGCCCGGTGATCCACCAGTAGCCGTCTTCATCGCGACGGGCACCGTCACCGGTGAAGTACATGCCACGGAAGGTCTTGAAGTAGGTATCGACGAAACGATCGTGGTCGCCATACAGGGTGCGCGCCTGGCCCGGCCACGAATCGAGGATCACCAGGTTGCCTTCGGCGGCGCCCTCGATGATGTTGCCCAGGTTGTCCACCAGCGCCGGCACCACACCAAAGAACGGACGTGCCGCCGAACCCGGCTTGAGGGCATGGGCGCCCGGCAGCGGGCTCATCAGGGTCGCGCCGGTCTCGGTCTGCCACCAGGTATCGACGATCGGGCAGCGGGATTGACCGACGTTCTTGTAGTACCAATCCCAGGCTTCCGGGTTGATCGGCTCACCCACCGAACCCAGCAGGCGCAGGCTGCTGCCGTCGGCGCCTGCGCAGGCGGCGTTACCCGAGGCCATCATGGCGCGGATCGCGGTCGGCGCGGTGTAGAGGATATTGACCTTGTGCTTGTCGACGATCTTCGCCACGCGAGTCACGTCCGGATAGTTCGGCACACCCTCGAACAGCAGGGTGGTCGCGCCATTGGCCAGCGGGCCATAGACAATATAGGTGTGGCCAGTGACCCAGCCGACGTCGGCGGTGCACCAGTAGATTTCCCCCGGACGGTAATCGAACACGCGCTCGTGGGTCAGGGCCGCATACAGCAGGTAGCCGCCAGTGGTGTGCTGCACGCCTTTGGGCTTACCGGTGGAGCCGGAGGTATAAAGGATGAACAACGCTTCCTCGGCGCCCATCTCTTTTGGCGCGCAGACGGTACCGGCCACTTTCATCAAGTCTTCGTACCAGATGTCGCGATGCTGGTTCCACTTGATGTCGCCCGATGTGCGCTTGCACACGATGACCTTCTGGATGCTGCTGGTTTCCGGGTTGGTCAGCGCGTCGTCGACATTGGCCTTGAGCGGAATCTTCTTGCCCGCGCGGATGCCTTCGTCAGCGGTGATCACCACCTTGGATTTGCAGTCGATGATCCGGCCCGCCAGTGCTTCCGGCGAGAAGCCGCCGAACACCACCGAGTGAATCGCGCCGATCCGGGTACAGGCCAGCATGGCGACCACGGCTTCGGGAATCATCGGCATATAGATAGTCACCACGTCGCCGCGGTGTACGTCCTGGCCGCGCAGGGCGTTGGCGAACTTGCAGACCTGCTCGTGCAGTTCGCGGTAGGTGATGTTGCGGCTTTCGGAAGGATCGTCGCCTTCCCAGATGATCGCGATCTGATCGCCGCGCTCGGCCAGGTGGCGATCCAGGCAGTTGTAGGAGACGTTGAGGGTGCCGTCGGCAAACCACTTGATATCGACATGGTGATCGTCGAAGGAGGTCTGCTTCACCGTGGTGAAAGGCTTGATCCAGTCGAGGCGCTTGGCTTGTTCGCGCCAGAAGCCGTCCGGGTTGACGACCGACTGCTGGTACATGGCCTTGTAGGTCGCCTCGTCGGTCAGCGTGTTGGCCGCAACCTCGGGACGAACGGGATACAGAGAAGCCGCACTCATCTTTCTTACCTCGGTGACATAGTTGTTGTTGTATGACCCCGTTGTAGCCGGGGCGGGCCTATAGAACCATTCGACGATGGTAGTAACAACCCCCGGCCACTCCCCCTGAAAAGAGCTTTACCCCCTCTATTACGGTACTTGCGGCAGTTTCTGCGGCAAGTAGAAGACCGCAGCCAGGCCACTGGAGGTCGTTTTTACCGGGATTGTTACAAAAACCGTCAATAGTGTTTATCAAAAGCACGCCTGTATAGCGCCTACTCAGGCGCCTAAAATCAACCTCGCCAACAAGGCAATGTGATTAACCAAGTTACAGCCCCCACGAAGGCAGTTAATCCAAACTTCTACTCAAGTTCCACACGCAGCCCCACAAAGGCTGCGTGACCCCACACGACCTTAGAAAGGTGAAATCAAAATGAAAGCTTTATTAGTTCTGGCCCTCAGCAGTCTTTGCGTTACAGCAATGGCCGACGAGATCCCGACTGATGTCGCCAGCCAACAACCGCCCGTAGAGGAATACTCTTATTCGTCAGACCTGGACATCGCAAAAGTTATCTCCATGAGCGAAGTTCCGAATGTATGCGAAGTTGTACCAGCGCGAATGGAATACGAAGACTCGAAAGGCCTGCGGCATATCCTGCAATACCGCGTCATGGGTAACGGTTGCTCTAACGGCTGATACTCAAGTTACTCTTCAAGTTCCAACAAGTGCCGGCCGCAAGAGATCTTTCTTGCGGCAAAGATGGCCAGACGCACAACTGAACCCAGACTTGTTGCAAGCCATCGCCCCATGCAGTGCGACCACGGCCTTCGCACTCCCTTTTTTCACCATCGAGCCGCCTTGCGGGGGAGCGTTTTTGTATCGCTCCAAGGGGCTTGATGAAGGTCCAGAAATGCCTTCTCGAGCGTCAAAAACGACCTCGGGTTGCAAGCCGAGACAGTAGTGTTTCAAAGGTCAAAAATTGACCATCCAACACAAGATGTAGTGGCAAAAGAGTTTTTTTGCTTGTTTTTTGAGCAAAAAATTCAACCGACAATTTTCAGCGAAAATTGAACACAATCCTGTCTACCAAAGCCCCCATCCATCCCTGTAAGCCACGCCCTACAGGGCTTGCAGAACATCGCGCGAAATTTTCAACGCCTCCGATCAGCTCGAGGCGGCAAAAACACGCCAAACCGGGTGAAAAAAAATCTTCACCGGCCAAAGCCTTGTAAACCCTCGCTCCGCTGCGATAACGCCCCTCGTCGACCGATTCGTGAGCCACTTCGTCGCACCACAGCGCCAAAAAAGTCCCTATAATGCGGCCTTAAAACGGGCCTGCAATATTCCCTTACAGGGATAAACAGCCAATCCGAAGCCAGCGCAGAAATCGACCCGGTCCTCTGTGCCCATAACCGCCTCGGAACTCCCGTACATATTTTTGTTTATTGCCTGCGTTAGCTGCTGCAACAAACGATTCCTTAAGATCCAACGCGGCCAGTTCGGCCGTGTGAAAAGCCAACCATCAGTTTTCACACGGGCATCTGGCCCTCACGCAGGAGACGACACGTCATGCTGAGCTGGGACGAATTCGACAAAGAAGAAGGCGAAGTCGCCGTTAAAGGCGCCAACGCTGGCCACGCTGCCGAAGCAACCATGGACCGCCTCGACAGCGCCGGCGGTGCCGCCGCTCTGGAAGCCCGCGCCGTAACCGCCAACGATTCCGCTGCCGTTGCCCGTGCCAAGGCCTCTCTGGACCAGCTCGACATCGCCGAAGGCCTGGCCGAGTTGGAAGGTGCTTCCGCCCGTGTCGCCGTCGATGAAAAGCGCATGATCAACTGCCGCGCCGACCTCAACCAGCTCGTGCCATTCAAGTACGACTGGGCCTGGCAGAAGTACCTGGACGGTTGCGCAAACCACTGGATGCCGCAAGAAGTCAACATGACCGCCGACATCGCCCTCTGGAAAAACCCGGAAGGCCTGACCGACGACGAGCGTCGCATCGTGATGCGCAACCTGGGCTTCTTCTCCACCGCCGACTCCCTGGTTGCCAACAACCTGGTGCTGGCCGTGTACCGCCTGATCACCAACCCGGAATGCCGCCAGTACATCCTGCGCCAGGCGTTCGAAGAGGCGATCCACACCCACGCCTACCAGTACTGCATCGAATCCCTGGCCATGGATGAAGGCGAGATCTTCAACATGTACCACGAGATTCCATCGGTCGCGAAGAAAGCGGCCTGGGGCCTGAAGTACACCCGTTCGATCTCCGATCCGAAGTTCGAAACCGGCACCGTCGACACCGACAAAGAGCTGCTGCGCAACCTGATCGCCTACTACTGCGTTCTGGAAGGCATCTTCTTCTACTGCGGCTTCACCCAGATCCTGTCCATGGGCCGCCGCAACAAAATGACCGGCGTCGCCGAGCAGTTCCAGTACATCCTGCGCGACGAATCCATGCACCTGAACTTCGGTATCGACGTGATCAACCAGATCAAGATCGAAAACCCACACCTGTGGGATGCCGAGATGAAGGAAGAAGCTACCCAGATGATCCTCCAGGGCACCCAACTGGAAATCGAATACGCTCGCGACACCATGCCGCGCGGCGTACTGGGCATGAACGCGGCGATGATGGAGGACTACCTCAAGTTCATCGCCAACCGTCGCCTGTCGCAGATCGGCCTGAAAGAAGAATACCCAGGCACCACCAACCCCTTCCCATGGATGAGCGAAATCATGGACTTGAAGAAAGAGAAGAACTTCTTCGAGACTCGCGTAATCGAGTACCAGACTGGTGGCGCGCTGAGCTGGGATTGATTCCGAGCTCCTGCCCTGTGCCGATCTCGATCCGAATCGGCACAACGAAAGATCAAAAAAGCCCTGACTTGCTCAGGGCTTTTTTATTGGGGGGCCTCCCCCCGCCTCCAGGCCAATCACCCGGCTAGGGTCGATACCTGCTCAATCGGTGGAGGCCAGGACTCCACGAATCTCCTTTTTCACCGCCTCGAAATCCACAGCCGCGCTGGGATCGTCCAGCAGCCGGGCTGCCAACACCGCGGCGCTTATCTTTCCTCCCTCCAGGTCGCTGGGGAAATGCACACCGGCGATGACCCGGCTGTCGGCATTGATCTGTGCGCGGCTGAACAGCTCGCTGCGTTTCTCCGGCAGCGCCATGCTCAGCAAGGTGGCATTGAGATAGCCATTCATCGAGTGACCGCTGGGGTAGGAATCGCCCTCGGGTGGCGGCAGTACCGGCTTCACCAGTGCCGAGGCTTCGTAAGGACGCGGCCGGCCATAGCTGTGCTTGGCCGGCATCAGGAACTGCACCAGGTCCTCCTGGGCCCGCCGGAAGAAGGCGCGGGTCAGGGGCAGGCGCTCGACGCTGAAACCGGCGCCGAGGGATTCCCTGGCGAAGTGGAACACGCTGTCCTCCCATTCATCATCCTGCTGGACCTGACTCACCTGAGCACTGCTGCGCACCGCCTGGGCCGCCAGCACGGCTTTCAGGTCGCTTTGCTGCAGTGACGAGTCGATGGCAGGGGGCGGTGGCAAGTAGTCAGCCAACCGAAACTGATTCGCCGGCAGATAAGGCAAGGCCGCCTGCTCCGCCAGAACGATACCAGCGCCGGACAGGGCCAGAAAAAACCACAATGAACGCGTCAGAACAGGCATATCAAGGTCCTCGTCATAGTGAGGAGAAAAGCCGTTTGGCTTGTTCCCACCGGACCTTCACTCATGAGGCCGGCGACCTCTTATCGGCCATTTCCTTGGGGCTTACTTGTCCCCCCCTGCCAGGGGGATGACAGTCGCTGCCAGGACTGGCTCGAACATCTAAGCTTTTGTTTTTACAAGCTTTAGCATGTAGGACTCGTCTCTAGATGGTGAGAGTTTTGTTAATTAGTGCTGTAGGGAGTTTCGTAGACCCAACCCGCCAAAAACATTGGAATGCTGCCGCGATGACACGGAAAGATGCAGGGAGGCTGCCTGTTTGATTGGTGCTGACGGGGGATTTTTTTGCGAGCACGCCCGCCCTACAAAGGGAGCGGTTGGAACAGGATCATGGCTTGTTCTGCTCAAGCGGGCGCCAATCGAAATGCTGCCGTTCGCCGACGCCATTGAAGTCGACGCGATAGGTGTGTTGCTTGCCGCCGATATCGCAGACGCCGATCAAGTCGTGGTTATGCTGTTCGCGAGGCGGTGGTGTCTGGATACGCACGGTGCCGTGGCAGTTTTCGTAGTTGCAGGGCGCGGTATTGCGATACAACAGGTAATCGCCACTTTCATCCCGCTCGACCCAACGCCCATCGATGAATCGTGCCTGGTCGGGAGCAATGCTGGCGGTGGCCATTTTGCGTTTGCCGTTGCACAGCATCACCCCAGCCATGGCGACGGCCATGATGAGGTAGGCCAGGATCCGCGACTCCACATTGAAGTAGGAAAGGATGCCCAGGGCGTCGGCCAGGATCGACATGACCGAGAGCGCCAGCGCCGGCAGCGATAGAAAAAACCCCACCGCGCCTTTGATAACGCTGCCCCGGCTCAGCCGCTCGACACTCCTGGGGTCGATGACGAACTGAATACTGGTGCGCTCAGGCGCCTGATTCTGGGCAATGTTGATGTGGTTGGCATCACCAATGGAGCCGATATTGATGCGGTTGCCGTCAGACATGAACCTGAGTCCTTTGCGGTGATGGGTGGATCGCGCTACCTACAAGGTTATGCCGAGATAAGCACCCATGCTTGAAAAGATCAGTGCACTCCCCTCCGCCACCCGCTATTAATAGCCTTCTTCACTCAAGGACCCGAGCCCCATGAAATTCGACACCGCCTACTGCATCAGCCTCGACGACAAGCTGTCGATCTATGACGTGCGCGACCTGAATTTCGACGAGACCATGGCCTTCGACTCGGCCAAGGAACAGTTCCAGTGCCCCAACGATGCCTGTCGCGCCGCCTTTGCCGCGGACAACCAGTTGGGCACGTTCAATGCCAAGAACGTCAATTACATCCGCACCCCACACTTCAAGAACCTGCCCGCCACCCGGCATATCGAGGGCTGCCCTTATGGCAGCAGCAGGACGCTGGCAGCCGGGACGGAGGGGGCGCCGGACGAGAATGATCGGGAGGAACATTTCCCATCGGAATTGCTGCTGGCCCGCCGCGAATATGTGCGCAAACCTGCCACACCCACTGCGGATGTCGAAACGCCAGGAACTGCAGCGCCAGCGTCCACCTCCAGCCCACGCACGCCTCACCCGGCCCAGGCCAGCACGCCGGACAAGACCAGTGTCTTCGCCCATCCGGTGGAGTGTTTTGTGTCGAATATCGACGACAAGGAGCTGCTCAAGCGCATGCCGTTGAAGATTGGCGAGCACACGGCGTCCTATGCCTCGTTTTTCAAGAAGATCGAATACTTGCTGGACAACAAGGGCTTGATCTACTGGGGCAAGATCAAGGAGATCAAGGACTACACCCAGAGCTTTCGCATCGACTTCGAACAGAAGGTCTGGTTCAAGCAAGCGGACGAGGCGAAAAAGAAGCCCTATTCGGTCAACGTCTACCTGAGCAAAAAGCTGATCGAGAACTACCGCAAGCGCAAAGCCTTCCTCGAAGAAATCAAGCATGCCATCGACAGCGAGCAAGAGCTGTATTGCTTCTTCTATGGGGTGACCCCGGAGCTGAAACAGGTGCCGAGCAAGAAACACCCCGAACAGACGTTCGGGGTATTCAGCGCCAACATCGAGAACCTCGACCACTTCATCATTCGTGAAGCGCCGGGGTTGGCGACAGGCTAATCCTTAGCGGGCCAGCATGCCGAGCATCACCAGCACCAACAGGCCGATATACACCCACGCATGCAGCCGGTCGGGAATGCGCCCGATCCACGGCGAGGCCAGGCGAATACCCAGCAATGAACCCAGGGTCAGCACGACAAAGGCCAGCAGGTCGACATAGCCGATAAACCAGGGCCCCAGATCGAAGCGGCTGAAACCGGCCAGGGCCATATAGGTCATGGTCCCGGCCAGGGCCACCGGCACGCTCAGCGGGTTGGCCATGGAGGTGGCCTGGGTCATGCTCAGGCCGCAACGGCGCAGCAGGGGCACGGTCATCACACTGCCGCCAACTCCCAGAAAGGTAGCAATGACGCCGATGCCCAGGCCGCCGGTGGTTTCCAGTCGCCCCAGGCGGCGCGGCGTGCGGGTATCGGCCTGTTCAAGAAAGCCACGACGCATCAGGCAATCGGCAATGGTCAGCGCCAGATAGGCGATAAAGGCGTAACGCATCACCTCACCATTCACCGCCATTGCCAAGCCCGCTCCCGCTATCGCTCCCAGCCCGATATAGCCGCCCAGTGGCCACAGGTAATGCCGAATCAGGTTGCCGGCGCGGCGGTGTTTGCCGGTGGCCATCAGCGCGTTGACGATCATCACGCAGGTCGAGGTGGCGACCGCTATATGCATGGCCGACCGGGCGACGGCATCGTCAGCACCGTGGCTGCTCAGCAGCATGCGATACAGCAGCGGCACCACCACAAAGCCGCCGCCGAAACCGAACAGCACCGCACTGATCCCGGTCATGCAGCCAAACAGCGCCAGCCATAGATAAAACATCGAAGGTTCTCCGTTAGCAGAAGACCTCGACAATAGAGCGCCAGGGCTTGGCCGGCTTTAGCAAGTCAGCCAATATTATTTGCATTTACGCCAACCCGTGGACGCTGACGCCATGCGTAACACTTCGATAGACCTGCTGGATCACACCCCACGCGCCGTGGTGGCGATCGGCACCGATTACCCCCAGGGCCACCTGCTGCCGAACCACAGCCATCGTCGTGCGCAGCTGTTGTATGGCGCCACCGGGGTGATGCAGGTCAGTACGACGAATGGCCGCTGGGTGGTGCCGTCACAGCGTGCGGTATGGATTCCGCCCCAGGTGGCCCATGAGGTGTTGATGCTCGGGGTCAGCACCCGCAGCCTGTACATCGAGCCGGCGGCGATGCCGGCCCTGGGCGATCAGTGCCAGGTGATCAGCGTGTCGCCGCTGATGCGCCAGTTGCTGATGGAGGCGGTGGATCTGCCGCTGGCGTACGACAAGGACGGGCGCGACGGTGCGCTGATCAACCTGTTGCTGCATGAACTGAACCGCACCACCCGCCTGCCCCTGCACATTCCCCTGCCCGAAACGCCGCGCCTGCTCACGCTGTGCCAGGCCTTTCTGCAACAACCCAATGCCCACCAGTCCCCCGAGCAATGGGCGCAACAACTGCATATCAGCCTGCGCACCTTCAACCGCCTGTTCCGCGAGCAGACCGGCATGAGTTTCGTCCAGTGGCGCCAGCGCGCCTGCGTGGTCAGGGCCTTGACCCGGCTGGCCGCGGGTGAGGCAGTGACGCGAATCGCCCTCGATTTCGGCTATGACAGCCCCGCCGCCTTTTCCACCATGTTCCGCCGGGTAGCGGGGCAACCGCCCAGCGCTTATCTGGAAACCGGGGCATAGCGCCGGGACAAGCCTTGTCACTAAGACGTTGAGGCAATCGGCAAAATGAGTTTGATCCGGGCGCAAAACAACTGTACAAATAAACAGTACTTTATCGACTCATCTTCACCCGCTTCCGGAGAAACCCCATGGCCTCACTCGCGATGAAAGTCACCCTGGAACGTATCGCTCTCTTCCAGTTCACCTCAGAACACTGCATTCAAGCCCGCGCCATGCTGGGTTGGAGCCAGGAACATCTGTCACAGCAGTCCGGCGTCTCGGTAGCCGCCATTCACCGCTTCGAGGCTGGCGGCGAATTGCTCGACGTGACCCGGCTGGCTCTGGCGTTTCGCCTGGAAGCAGAAGGCCTGGTGTTCTTCCCTGGCTTCGCCCCGGGGCGCGGCATGAATATCAAGGGCGCCACGCCCAACCCGATGGAACGACCCGACTACGCCATGATCGAGTGATCCAGGGCACTCAGCACTTCTTCCTGCAGCGCTTGCACCGAGCGGTGAGTGGCATCGAGGCGGATTACCGGGCAGCTCAGCCCGGTGATCCAGCTCTCATGCCGGCGCAGGCTGCGCGTGCCTTGGCCACCCGTATCGTAGCCGGCCGCCCAGGCAAGAAAGGTTTGAGTAGCGAGGTGGCGTTCGCCGCCCTCATGGATCTGCTCGCCGTAACGCTGAAACTCGCGAACCCGCAAACGCTGCAGGCGGATCTCGGGGTCCAGGCGGAGGAAAATGGCATGGGTGAAGGCCGGAATCATCGGGTCGCCCCAACCGCACAGCGAACCGGACAACACCCAGCTGTCCAACCCCGCCACCTGTTGCTGCAACAACTGGATGCGCTCGTCCCGTGGACGTCGCAGACTGAAGGGCTGCTCACTGGGGCGCCAGAAGAAGTTGTCGGCGTCAAAGTGTGCGATAGCCAAACGCTGGGCCAGCGCCTGGCCCAAGGTCGTGGTACCGGAACCGGATGCACCAAACAGATGAAGCCGATAAGCCATCACAAGGTCCGTCCGTTGGAGCATTGAGGAGAGTTTTCTAGATACTCCCCCAGACGCCAACACGGCAACCTGGCGATGGCCGGGCTCGAAGCTATGGCCGACGAAGGGTCTACAGATCGCTCGCCGTTGCCTGCTCGGCCACAGGGTCGACCTCCATCCACCAGGCGTGCCCCCGTTGCGGGTGCGCCAGGTTGAAGGGCTCGCCCATCTGCGGCGTGGCAATGGCGATGCTGCGTTCCCAGGCCAGCGAGAGGATGCGGTCGAACGGCTCGTACCAGGCATGCATCGACAGATCGAATGTGCCGTTGTGGATGGGCAACAACCAGCGCCCCTTGAGGTCGATGTGCGCCTGCAAGGTCTGTTCAGGCTGCATGTGCACGCCCGGCCACTCGACGTTGTAGGCGCCGGTTTCCATCAGGGTCAGGTCGAAAGGACCGTAACGTTCGCCGATCCGCTTGAAGCCGTCGAAGTAACCGGTGTCACCGCTGAAGAAGATCCGGCTGTCGCCATCGATCATCACCCAGGACGCCCACAGCGTGCTGTTGCCATCGAACAGGCCACGACCGGAGAAATGCTGCGAAGGCGTGGCGATAAAACGAATGCCATCGACTTCAGTGCCTTCCCACCAATCCAGCTGGCGTACCTTGTCGGCCGGCACACCCCACTTCACCAGGGTATCGCCCACGCCCAGGGGCGTGAGGAAATAGCGGGTCTTGTCCGCCAGCTTGAGCACGGTCTGGTAGTCCAGGTGATCGTAGTGGTCATGGGACAGGATCACCGCTTCGATCGGTGGCAATTCGGCCAGGCTGATAGGCGGCTGGTGGAAACGTTTGGGGCCGGCCCATTGCACTGGCGATGCGCGTTCGGCGAACACCGGATCGGTGATCCAGAACTTGTCGTGCAGCTTCAATAACACCGTCGAATGCCCCAGGCGGTAGACGCTCTGGTTCGGCGCCGCCAACAGCTGTTCGTGGGTCAGTGGCTGCACCGGGATGGCCCCGACCGGGCGGGTGTTACGCGGTTTGTGGAACAACATGCGCCAGAAAATACCCAGCGTCTTGCCCAGCCCGGCACGCCGGACCGGCGCGTGATTACGGAACGCACCTTGTTCCTGCTGGGACGTTTCGGGACGTGAGGCGCTGTCTGCACGGGAAGAGAGAGTGGCCATGAATCAGTGACTCCAAGGAGCCCGACAAGGCTCCGGTGATTCTCTGCGGAACGACAAAGGCCAATGCACGCAAGCGTCAGCCGGCCATCATTTTTTCTGTCACGAACTACACTGCACAGTGTAGTTTTTCTAGATTGCAACAAACCCGGGACTAAGTAAACTGCCCCGGATAACTGCCAACGACCGCCATCGAACCCAACTTATGACAGCTCCGAAGCGCCTGACCGACCTCAAACGCGAAGCCATCATCCAGGCGGCGATTACCGAATTCCACGCCAGCGGGTTCGATATCACCAGCATGGACAAGATCGCGGCAACGGCCGGAGTGTCCAAGCGCACGGTGTACAACCACTTCCCCAGCAAGGAGGAGTTGTTCACCGAGATCATGCATAAGTTATGGGCGAGCATCAGGGCGCGAACAGACATTCTTTACCACCCCGGATTAACCCTGCGTGAACAGTTGCGGGAATTGTTGATGGCCAAGCTGCAACTGCTGGCCGATGACAACTTCCTCAACCTGGCGCGGGTCGCCATTGCCGCTACCCTGCATTCCCCCGAACGCGCCCAGTACATGGTGGCGCGCATGGGCGAGCGTGAAGAAAGCCTGATGGTGTGGATTCGCTCCGCCCGGGCGGACGGCCGACTCAAGCCGCTGGACCCGGACTTCGCCGCCCAGCAGCTCCACGGCATGCTCAAGGCGTTTGCCTTCTGGCCGCAGATCACCATGAACCAGCCGCCCCTCAAGGAAGACGAACAGCAGCGCATCGTCGAGTCCACGCTGGACATGTTCCTGGCCTGCTATCAAGCCTGACTCCCCTTCTCTCTCGGTTACTCCAACAAACGGATATGCCAGCCGCCATGGCTTGCAGCGAGCGCTCTGCAATAGGCGTTTGCGTACGCTCGTTCCACTAAATGGCCTGCAAGGACACTGATTATTCTTCTTGGAATAAATGACAATATTCGTCGCCTTGCCCAATGAAGGGTGACGGCCAATAAAAACACCACAAAGTGTTTCAAACCCGGGCTGACGCGGACATTTATGGATAACCAACAAGGCAAAGGGCTGTCGTTTGCCAAACGTATTTACATGCCAAGGATCGTCGGGCTGGGGATCGGCAGCCTCAGCGTATTCGCCGGGTTGTACCCGGTGCAGCAACCGACCTGGGTTTGGCTGTTCCTACTGTTCAACGGCTTTGTCTGGCCGCACCTGGCGTACCTGATCTCGACCCGCGCGGCTTTCCCCTACCAGGCCGAACGCCGCAACCTGTTGTGCGACTCGCTCTTCGGTGGTTTCTGGGCAGCGGCGATGCAGTTCAACCCGCTGCCCACGGTGACCATTCTGGCCATGATGGCGATGAACAACGTCGCGGCCGGTGGCCTGCGCCTGTTCATCCACGGCTCCTTGGCGCAGCTGAGCGGTGTGCTGCTGTCATGGTTGCTGCTCGGTCCTGCCTTCACCGGGCAGGCCACCCAGCTGCAGATCTACGCCTGCCTGCCGATGCTGACCCTCTACCCGATGGCGGTGGGCATGGTCTGCTACCAGCTGGCGATCAAGCTCTCCGAGCACAAGCGCACCCTCCGCGCGCTGAGCCGCACCGACAGCCTGACCGGTCTGCTCAACCATGGCGCCTGGAAAGACCTGCTGCACCTCAAGTTCACCAAGTGCCAGCAGCAACGCTGCCACGGCACCATTGCCTTGATCGACATCGATCACTTCAAACACATCAACGACAGCTACGGCCATATCCTCGGCGATGCCGTGCTGCATCAGTTGAGCCGGGACCTCAAGCTCAACCTGCGCCAGGACGACCTGGCCGGGCGCTATGGCGGCGACGAGTTCTGCGTGATCCTGCCCGCGACCTCGATCCAGCAGGCCGGCGAAGTGATGGAACGGCTACGGGAAGTCTTCGGCAACTATCGCCATCCGGGCGTACCGCAACTCAGGGTCAGCCTGAGTATCGGCCTGGCCGCCTGGCACCCGGGGCTGCGCGATGCGGCGATGTGGCTCATGGAAGCCGACAAGGCCCTGTATGCCGCGAAAAACACCGGGCGCAACAAAGTCGCGGCCGCCGCCCCGGCAAACAATGCCTTCCTCGCCGTGCCGACCGGCTCCTGAGAAGTTGTACAAGAATGTAAAAACCAACATCTTGTACAACTTTCACGAACATCACTCCGAACCAAGCCGGCATAATGCCGCCATGCGGTTACCCCAAAAAAGCCGCGCGGCACATTCGCCGCCGTGCAACATAACTTCCCTAAATTAACTCGCAGGCCCAGCGTCTCACCTCAGACGTTGAGCAAGGGTGTGCTCCGGACAGGGGCGTGCCCTTCCAAGGGTTATCTGTCAGTCATGGAATGCTGGCATTGAGCAGACAGTGCCAAGGCCCCGGGGCTTTCGGCATGCAGGCGCAGACAACAGGGACTGACTCCAGGTTTTTCCCACTGAGCACCAGCCATCATGCTATTCAACCGCCATAACAAAACCATCGACGCCTTGCACCAGACCATCGCCCAGCAAGCCAGCCTGCTCGAGGCCATCGACCGTTCGATGGCGGTGATCGAGTTCGACCTGGAAGGCACTGTCCTGCGGGCCAACGACAACTTCCTCAAGACCATGGGCTATCGCGCGGAGCAGGTCATCGGCCAATCCCATCGCCAGTTCTGCAACGCCGAGTTCGCCCGCGGCAATCAATACCGCGAGCTCTGGACGCGCCTGAAAAACGGCCAATTCGAATCGGGAACCTTCGAACGGGTCAATGCCCAAGGCCAGCCGGTGTGGCTGGAGGCCAGCTACAACCCGATCAGGGATGCCGACGGCAAGGTCTGCAAGGTGGTCAAGTACGCCCTCGACGTCACCGAGAAAATCCAGCAGGAAAGCGAGTCCAGAGGCAAGCTGCACGCCATCGACCGCGCCATGGCGGTGATCGAGTTCAACCTCGACGGCAGCGTCATCACGGCCAACCAGAACTTCCTCGATCGCCTCGGCTACAGCCTTGCCGAACTCAAGGGCAAGCATCACCGGATCTTCTGCAAGCCCGAGCTGGCCAACAGCAGCGCCTACCAGGACTTCTGGCGGCGCCTCAACCAGGGCGAGTTCTTCAGCGGGCAGTTCGAGCGCGTCGACAAACGCGGGCAATCGCTATGGCTGGAGGCCAACTACAACCCGGTGTACGACGCCGCCGGGCGCCTGTGCAAGGTGGTGAAGTTCGCCTCCGACGTGACCGCGATGGTGGAGAAACACGCCCAGGACGCCCAGAGCGCGACCCAGGCCTACCACATCTCGGTGGAAACCCGGCAAGTCGCCGAACAGGGCACCGCGGTGATCCAGCAGGCGGCCAGCGAGATGCGCCAGATCGCCGCCAACATCGAAGACTCCTCGACCCTGATCGCCAAGCTCGGCGAACGTTCCGAGCAGATCACCGCCATCGTCAACACCATCCGCGCGATCGCCGAGCAGACCAACCTGCTGGCGCTCAATGCCGCGATCGAAGCCGCGCGTGCCGGCGAACAGGGCCGAGGTTTTGCCGTGGTCGCCGACGAAGTCCGGCAACTGGCCGCCCGTACCAGCGGCTCGACTGCGGAAATCTCGGGGATGATCGACATGATCCAGCACGAAACCCAGCAGGCCATCAAAAGCATGGATGGCACCCGGGACCGGGCGGCCAAGGGCGTGGACCTGGCGGACCAGGCCGGCACCGTGATCCTGCAGATTCGTGACGGTGCCAGCGAGGCGGTACAGGCGGTGAGCATGTTTGCCAACGAACGCGCCGCGCTCTGAACCGGCCGTTCTGAATCAACGGCGTCGACGCCAGGGAAGGCGTCGGGCAACGGACTATAGTGACCGGCAGTCCCATCGCCCCGAGCCCGCCATGAACCCGACCCCATCCGAAACAGCCTCAGCCGCCCCTGTCGACCACCTGCGCTTTCATCGCCCCCATGCCCATCTGGCCCCGACCTTCGGCACCGACAGCTTTGCCCTGAAGGCCGAAGCCTTCGCCCGTTTTTTCGGCACCCCGGCCTTTCTCGGCGCGCAAACCCTGATCGTGCTGGTCTGGGTCGGGCTCAACCTGAGCGGTGTGACGCACTTCGACGTCTATCCCTTCATCCTCCTCAACCTGGCCTTCAGCCTGCAATCGGCCTATGCCGCGCCGCTGATCCTGTTGGCCCAGACCCGCCAGGCCGCACGCGACAAAGCCCAGACCGAGGCCGATGCCCAGCACCGCGAAGCCATCGCTATCGCCAACAGCGAACGTCAGGCGCAAGCCGCGCAACACACCGCGCAACTGCTCGAACTGCTGGAGCAGAACACCCGCCTGACCGAGATGACCAAACAGCTGACCGAACGCATCGAGAGCCTGACCTCGGAAATGCATCAGCATGTCCTGCACAAGGCCCCGCCCCAGGCATGACTCACTGCGGCGCGCGCAAGCGCTGGCTCAATTCGTCGAACAGCGTCACCACCGCGCGTAGCGCCCGGCAGTCGGCGCGGGTCAGCAACCAGAGCGCGGTATCGCATCCCGGCAGCGGGTCGCTCAGAGGTTGCAGGGCCGTCGTGTCGTCGAGCAGGAAATCCGGCAGCACCGCCACACCCAGCCCGGCCTTCACCAGTTCGCTGACCGCCAGCATGCTGTTGCAGCGATAACCCGGCACCACGCCGGGCAACGCCTGCCGGCGCCAGGCCACAGTAGCGTGGTCCGGGAGAAAATCGTCCGGGGCGATCCAGGTCAGCCCGGCCAAATCCGTCGCCCCGACCGACTGCCGATAGCTCGGGCTGGCACAGACCCGGTAGGACACCGCACGCAACTGCCGGCCGACCAGATGCTCGGGCGGTGTGCGGGTCAGGCGCAGGGCCAGGTCGGCGTCGCGCCGGCTGAGGTTGGCGAAATCATTGGAAGTACTGAGTTCCAGGGCCAGTGCCGGATAACGCGGCATGAATTGCGCCAGCGCCGGCAACAGCAAGCCCTGCAATACCGAATCGGTACAGGTCAGGCGTACCATGCCGCTGACCACCGCGCCGCCCTGCTCCACCCCGACCTGTGCCGCGTCCAGCGCCTGTTCGGCGCGTTCGGCCTGCTCGGCCAGGGTGCGGGCCAGGCCGGTAGGCAGGTAGCCGGCGCGGCTCTTGTCGAACAGCTGCTGGCCCAGCGCGGCTTCGAGGCGACGCACCGCACGGAACACCGTCGATACATCGACCTTCAGCAACGCCGCCGCGCGGGCCAGGGAGCCGCCACGCACCAGGGCGAGGATCAGCGACAGGTCGGGGTAGTCGAGCCGATAGTGCGTAGCTGCATTGTTCACTTGGGTAAATGCCAATATTGAATGCGTGAACGCCAATCTATAGTGACTGCCAGCCACCCACAAGCGCTGGCCATACCGGGAGTAGTCCATGCCGCACATCGCACGTCCACCCATCCTGAACATCGCCCTGGTAGGCGACTACGACCCTCAGGTCACCGCGCACCAGGCCATTCCCCGGGCCCTGGAAATGGCCGCCGAGGAAACCGGCCTCAAGGTGCACTACCGCTGGATGGCCACCGACAGCCTGACCTGCGACGAGCCACTGCAAGAGGTCGACGGCATCTGGTGTGTGCCCGCCAGCCCCTACCGCTCGATGGACGGTGCCTTGCGGGCGATCCGTTTTGCCCGCGAACAGCAGCGGCCCTTCCTCGGCACCTGCGGCGGTTTTCAGCATGCGGTGCTGGAATACGCGCGCAACGTCCTGGGCTGGGCCGATGCCGAACACGGCGAAACCCATCCCGAAGCAGCACGCGCCTTGCTCACGCCGTTGACCTGCTCCTTGGTGGAGGCCACCGACAGCATTCACCTGTGCGAAGGCAGCCGCATCGCCGAAGCCTATGGCGAGCGCCTGATCAGCGAGGGTTATCGCTGTCGCTACGGGGTCAACCCGGAGTTCGCGGCGCAATTGCTCAAGCACAACCTGCGCCCCAGCGGCTACGACTCGGCCGGCGACCTGCGGGCGGTGGAACTGCGCGACCATCGGTTTTTCATCGCCACCCTGTTCCAGCCGGAACGGGCGGCGCTCAAAGGCGTCGTGCCGCCCCTGGTCAGCGCCCTGCTCGCCGCTTGCCTGGAGCGTCACGCATGATCGCCCGCACACCCGAGGCGCCCTATTACGCGGTGATTTTCAGCGCCCAGCGCCGCGAGCCGGACCCGGCCTACGAACAGGCCGCCGAACGCATGGTCGAGCTGGCGCGGCAGCAGCCGGGATTTCTCGGCATGGAGTTCGCGCGTAACGAGGAGGGCTTCGGCATCACGGTCTCCTACTGGCGGGACCAGGCCTCGATCCTCGCCTGGAAGCAGAATGCCGAACACCGCGTCGCCCGCGAACGCGGGCGCAGCGACTGGTACGCGGCCTGTCATACCCGGGTGTGCAAGGTTGAACGCGCCTATCTGTTCGAACGCTGAGACCTGATCGCCAGCCCGGCCACCGCGCATCCCGGTTATTGCGCCACCGGCACCCGGTTGCGCACCGCCGAAATCTCCGGCAGGTCGGTGCGGCGCATGTACACGCGCAAGGGTTCGCTGATGTTGATGCGCTCATCGATGTTCTGCTCCAGCAGCAACTGGATCAGCTCGCGCTTGAGCACCATGACCTGGCCCTCGGCGGTGGCCCAGACGAATTCGCTGGCGGGGGTGATGGCGTCGTCGGCGACGTCCATGCCGAAGGAGTCTTCGCTGAAGCGCACGATGTGCTGGCCGCTCTTGCGGTTGAAACCGACAAAACCCTTGAGCTGGTCGGCGGCCTGGCAGATGAGTTCGGATGTGATGCGCATGGTAAACCTCACTGAGTGTCCCGCAGGACAGGTGATCGATGGTTTACACGCCAGGCAAGAGTGGAAATCTCGGGCTTCCCTCTGACGGGGAAACTTCAGGGCGCAAGCGTACTGCAAAGCACCCCACAAAAGCGTCGGAAAATTTGCCGCATGTGCAGATTTATGTCGGTTTCGCGATAGCACAACGGCCATTCAATTGTTAAAAGGTAGTCCTTTGAAAACCGCCCTCCACGAAAGGACCTCGACCATGCCTGCCACCTTCACCAAAAGCGCCCTGATGCTGAGCCTGATGCTTGGCCTGGGCCAGGCACAGGCCGCCAGCCCAAGCCCCACTGCACTGGCTGTCAGCCAAGGCATTCCACACCCCGCGGTGATCGCTCACCGGGGCGCGTCCTTCGATGCACCTGAGTCCACCGCCGCCGCCTACAAGCTGGCCCGCGACCTGGGCGCCGACTACCTGGAAATGGACTTGCAACGCAGCAAGGACGGCGTGCTGTTCGCCCTGCATGACAACAACCTGCAGCGCACCACCGACGTCGCCAGCAAGTTCCCCGAGCGCAAGGACAGCCCGGCCAACGCCTTCACCATGGCCGAACTGAAAACCCTCGACGCCGGCAGCTGGTTCAACCAGGCCCATCCCGACCGCGCCCGTCCGAGCTACGTCGGCCTGAAGATCCTGACCCTCGACGAAATCATCGACATCGCCCAGAGCAACCCGCAGCACAAGCCCGGCCTGTACATCGAGACCAAGGAGCCCAAGCAATTCCCCGGCATCGAGCACGACCTCAAGGAAAAACTCCAGGACCGCGGCTGGCTCAGCCCGGCCGGCTCCAAGCTGGCGAAAAGCGACCTGGCGGTAGGCCAGGGCAAAGGCAAGGTGGTGTTGCAGACCTTCGAGAAGAGCAGCCTGGAACTGCTGCAGAAAGAAATGCCCAAGGTGCCGAAGATCCTTCTGCTGTGGATCGGTGAAGGCGGCATGCAGCCCAAGTCCGACGTGACCTTCGCCAACAGCGGCGAGAAGGACAAGGCGGCCTACTACGCCAAGCAGGAACCCAAGGACAAGGCCGAGTTCGAGCAGTGGGTCAGCTACGCCAAGGCCCAGGGCGCCATCGGCACCGGTCCGTCGGCGGCACTGACCAACGGCGGCGACCAGAGCTACTTCGACCTGGTGCAACCCTGGATGAACCAGTTCACCCACGACCAGGGCCTGCTGGTGCACGTCTACACCATCGACGAGCCGGTGGACTTCAAGAAGGTCCTGGACTCCGGTGTCGACGGCATCTTCACCAACCGCGCCTCGGAGCTGCTCAAGTACGTCAAGCGTCCGGCCAGCGGCAGCGTGAGCCAGCTGCTCGAGGCCAACGGCTACTGAGCCGGTCGCCGTGCGCACGCCCGAGTGGACAGGCCAGCTGTGGCTCGGGCGTGACTACGGACTGATCCAGGGAGAGCTGGGGCGCACCGTGCCCCACGCCCACTACGCCCATCAACTGATCCTCGCCCCCGGCGCGCCGGTCACCGTCAGCCTCGACGGCCAGCCCTGCACTGCCCGACAGGTGTTCATCCCGGCCATGCAACGGCATGCCATCCTCGATGCGCCCGGCCCCCTGTTCACCCTCTACGCCGAACCGCTGACGATTGACGCCCAGGCCCTGCAAGACAGCCTGCTGTGTGTCGAGCTGTCGCTGCCGGCGCTGACCGAAGCGCTGCAGCGTTGCCCGCGCCGAATCCTCCAGGACCGGCGGATCGAAAAAGCCTTGGCTGCTCTCGACCGACAATTGGCCGGCAAGGTTTCGGCCAGCGCCCTGGCGGCCCATGCGCACCTGTCCCTGAGCCAGCTCGAACGGCTGTTCAGCGGCCAGCTCGGCTTGCCGGTGCGGCGCCTGGTGCTGTGGCGGCGCCTGCGCCTGGCGATGGGCCTGGTGCTGGCGGGCCAGGCCATCACCGAGGCGGCTCATGGCGCCGGCTTTGCCGATTCCGCGCACTTCTCCCGGACCCTGAAAAGCCTGTTCGGCGTCACCGCGCGCCAGGCCCTGCAACACATCGAACTGCGCCTGCTGGACTGACTCAACGCCGCAACGGCAAGGGCACCGGCGGTTCCTCATGCACGGCTTGCCTGCCGAAGGGGGCCAGCAACTGTCGCCAGTACGCCTGCGGATAATCCGGCTGGCTGCCGATGCCCAGGTCGCCTTGGCGGATCGGGTAGGCCGAGGAATAAAACGCCGTGCCCAGCAACCAGTCCCAGACATTGAAGAACAGGCCGAAATTCACATTGCCGGCGGTGCCGTACTTCATGTGGTGAAAGCGGTGCATCGGCGCCCAGGCAAACACCCAGCCCAGGGGACCGGGGCGCATGTCGACATTGGAGTGTTGCAACAGCAACTGGATGGCAATGGCAAACGCCAACAGCTGCGCCACCGGCAACGGGATCCCCAAGAACAGCAGCGGCAACAACCCGGCGCTGGCTTCCAGCAACTGATGCAGCGGGTGCTTCATCAAGCCGTTGAAGCCATACAGGCGCTGCACGCTGTGATGCACCGCGTGCAGGCGCCACAGCCAGGACAGCCGGTGGCTGAAGTAATGCGCCAGGGTCAGGCCGCAGTCGGCGACGACCATCGCCAGCGCCAACTGCGCCCACAACGACCAGCCACGCGGCCACAAGCCATCGAACGCCAGCAGGCTCACCAACCCCGGCAACAGCAGCAACCCCAGGGCGTTCAGGCTTTCATTGACCAGCGCGTGCAACACGTCACGCAGGCGATCCTGCTGCGGGCGGTTCCAGTCCACCTCATAGGGCAACCACCACTCCGCCAGAAAGGACACCCCGAGCGCCCCGGCAAACACCAGCAGCAACCAGCCCGGGGCCAGCCCCGGCGTGCCTATCACCCACACGCCAGCGCCGATGAAGCCGGCGAAAAACGCGGGACCGTACAAGCCTTTGATCATTGCTTTCATCACTGTCTCTCCTGTTCGAGAGCACAGCTTGAAATACCCGAGGGCCACTGGAATTGAACAAACGACGCAAAGCTTGCGCTGAATTAAGGGTGAATTAAGTTGCGCCGGCTAATCTGAACCCACTCAAAACGAATCACCCCAAGGAAAGACACTATGAAAACGTTGACTGCCCTGTTCGCCGCTACCGCCCTGACCCTGACCGCCGGCCTGGCCCAGGCCGACGTGCGCCCGGACCTGATCCCGGGCCTGCTCAAGGCCGGCACCATCATGGACCTGGAAAAACTCAACCAGGCAGCACTGGCCGAACACCCTGGCACCACCGCCGCCAACATCACCGACACCGAACTGGAACAGACCGCGGCCGGCGCATACGTCTACCAGGTGGAGTTGCGTGACGCCAAGGGCGTCGAGTGGGACGTCGATCTGGATGCCAAGACCGGCAAGGTCCTGAGCAACAAGCAAGACAAGTAATTCTTCAAGACAAAAAAGCCGTGTGACCGAAAGGCCACGCGGCTTTTTTCATGCTCTGGCGCATCAGGCACTCAAGCGTGCCGTCACCTCGTTCAACTGCCCCGACAGCTCGTGCAGGTTCTGGCTGGCGCGCTCGGTGCGCTGCACGTTATCCAGGTTGGTGCTGGCGATCGAGGTGATCTCGGTCAGGTTGCGCGAGATGTCCTCGGCCACCGAGGTCTGCTCTTCCGCCGCCGTGGCGATCTGCCGGTTCATGTCGCGGATCGCCTCGACCGCCTCGGTGATCCGCTCCAGCATGGCGCCGGCCTGGGTCACCTGCTCGACGCTGGCATCGCTGCGCGCCTGGCCACTCTCGATCGCATGGGCGGCGTCCAGCGCACCGGTCTGTACACTCTGGATGATCTGGTTGATCTCGATGATCGATGCCGCGGTGCGCTGCGCCAGGCTGCGTACCTCGTCGGCGACCACCGCAAAACCGCGCCCGGCCTCGCCAGCCCGCGCCGCCTCGATGGCGGCGTTGAGTGCCAGCAGATTGGTCTGTTCGGCAATGCCGCGGATCACTTCCAGCACCTTGCCAATACGCCCGCTGTCGGCTTCCAGGCGGCGGATCACCTCGGCGGTGTTGGCGATTTCGCCGCGCATCAGGGTGATGGTGTGGATGGTGCCCTGCATCACCTGCTCGCCCTGCTGGGCCGACTGGTCGGCGTCATCGGCGGCCCGCGCCGCATCCGCCGCATGGCGCGCCACTTCCTGGGCGGTGGCGGACATTTCGTTCATCGCCGTGGCGACCTGGTCGGTGCGGTTGAACTGGTCGTTGGTGCCTTGGGACATCAGGGTGGCAATGGCATTCAGCTCGCCGCTGGCGCTGTCCAGGTCGGACCCGCTGCGCTGCAGACGGCTGAAGGTTTCGGCGAGGAAATCACGCAAGGTGTTGGCGGCCACCGCCAGCTTGCCCAACTCGTCCTGACGGCTGCTGGCCACGGGTTCGGCAATCCGCCCACGGCTGAGTTGCGCCACGTAGTCGATCAACTGGCGGATCGGTTCTACCAAGCTGCGGTTGACCAGCCACAGGCTCAGCAGGCCGATCAGCAAACCCGAGGCCAGCATCACCAGCAGGCCGATCCACACTGTGCGCTGGGCGCCGGCGCTGATATCCCGCGACTGCTCGCTGCCCTGCTTGCGCAGCTCACTCACCAGTTCACTCATCTGCTCGCTGGCGGCGCGGTCCACGCCCTTGACCGCGGCATCGCCGGCGGCCGGGTCGGCACCGGCGGCGACAAAGGCATCGCGGCCTTTCTGGTACGCCGTGCCCAGCACCCGATGCTCTTCACGCAGGCGCTCGATGCGGCCCTTGAGGGTCGCGCCTATACCCGGCTCCGCCGCCAGTTGGCCCAGAATGCCCTGCACATCGCGCTGGCGATCCTCGAACTGCTGCCAGTACTTGCTCAGGTCGGCGCTCTGCTTGCCACGCAGCAACACGTTCTTCCATTCCTGCACCTGGACCTTGAACTGCAGGTTGGCTTCATCGATCAACTGCGAGGTGCGCAGCGGCCCCTCGATCAGGTCGCGATAACCTTGCACGCCATTGGACAGGAAGTGAAAACACGCCAGCGCGATCAACAGCATCGCCAGCAGACTGCCGCTCAACAAAGCCAGAACTTGCGCTCTCAGGGATTTTTGCAAGGACATCGAATGAGATCTCTCAACAGGGATAGAGCACGCCCGAGGCGGGCATGGGTAGCGTGCGAACATCCCTGTCAGGCGAACCGAGGCAAGCCGGCCGCGCAGTCGTTGTATGCGTGATCGGCCTGAAAGAGGCTTTCTTGAGGGCCTCCGACAGCCGGTTATAAGCGCTGAATATTGCGCTTCAAACCGTCACAAAACAGTCATGAAGCCTTGCGATGATCGGGTTCAAGTGAACCTGTAAAACCGCCTACAGGTGCCTTCCCTCCTGCGAGACTCCATGAACCACAGCATCGACCATGCCCATCGCGATTCGGATCTGTTCGGCCTGCTCTACGGCTTTGCGTTTCGCCCCGGCGAGCGGGGTCGCGAACTGGATTCGGCCAAGGCCCTGCAAGCCCTGCAACAACCGGACGATGGCGAGGAGTTTCTCTGGCTGCACCTGAACCTGGCGCATGCCGCCTGCGAACGCTGGATGCAGACCCACCTGGCCCTGCCGGAAGAATTCTTCGAGGCCTTGCACGAAGGTTCGCGCTCGACCCGCATCGAGCATGTGGATTCGGCCCTGCTGGCGGTGGTCAACGACGTGGTGTTCAACTTCGGCAGCATGGTCTCCTCGGACATCTCCACCCTGTGGGTCTGCGTGCGCAGCCGGCTGATCGTCAGCGCGCGCCTGCAGCCCCTGCATTCGGTGGACAAGCTGCGCTCCTCGGTCAAGGCCGGCGAACGTTTCCGCTCGCCCCTGGAACTGCTGGTGCACCTGCTGCGCGACCAGGGCGAAGTGCTGACCCAGATCGTGCGCAAGACCAGCCTCAACGTCGACCAGATCGAAGACCAGTTGCTGGCCGCGCGGATCTCCACCAACCGCGCCGAGCTGGGAGCCATGCGCCGGGTGCTGGTGCGCCTGCAACGCCTGCTGGCGCTGGAGCCGGGCTCGCTGCTGCGGCTGCTCAACCGTCCGCCGCAATGGCTGCAGAAGGAGGACGTCAAGGAGCTGCGCAAGTCCACCGAGGAGTTCGCCCTGATCATCAACGACCTCACCGCCCTCGGCGAGCGGATCAAGCTGCTGCAGGAAGAGATCGCCGCCAATATCAACGAACAGACCAACCGCACCCTGTTCACCCTGACCGTGGTCACGGTGCTGGCACTGCCGATCAACATCATCGCCGGCTTCTTCGGCATGAACGTCGGCGGCATTCCCTTCTCCGGGGACCCGGAGGGTTTCTGGATACTTGTGGCGCTGGTCGCCACCTTCACCGTCATCGCCGGCCGCTGGGCGTTTCGCAAGCGCCAGGATATGTAGGCCGCCGCTCGCTCCTACAGAAAATGGCGCGGCTTCTTGACCAGTGGTTAAAGGATTCACCCAAACACTGACCTGAGGCAGTCTCTCTGTAATATTTGGCAA